>CAYXHX010000122.1:4091-7471 GCA_964464835.1 uncultured Chitinophagaceae bacterium
AATTATTTACTGCAGCACAGGCACTTGAATTCAGAAGGCCTTTAAAAAGTTCTCCATCTCTTGAGACTATGCATGCAGCATTCAGAGAAAGAGTTTCATTTAATACAGAAGACCGTATATTACATACAGATATGGTGAAAGCTGCAGATTTTGTGAGAACCTATTAAGCCCTTTAGGCTTTAGGATGGAATGAAATTAAAACTACCCCAACAAAATAAGTTGGCAGCTACAATGTACGATTCTTTAAAAGTACATATTGTAATATAACCTGGCATTTATTACTTCACTTTTCCCATAAAAAAACTTCATCCACATTTTACTATGGATGAAGTTTTCTAAAAGAATGAATCGTTATTTGAATTCCGAATCCGGGAGGTTTGAATTGATCAATAAAGATGAAATTTCCAAATCATACGCATACTGGCCCTGGTCCAAATGCATTTTATAAGGAAATTTAATTCCACTTATATCTTTGTAATCACTATAATCTGTTGTTACATCCTGGCTTACACCCATCACCGGGATGCTGCGCAATTCCCTGATTTTTAAACCTGTTTTCACATCATAATAATTGGTGGTTGTATTTCCTGCCGGTGAATTTACCACCAATTCATACGCATCATTGCCATCAATGTTTTTAATGGCTGTGAGTTTGAGCGAATATCCATTATCCATATAATTCAATTCGGGGAAAACTTTATTTTCTTCCAATAATGATTTTATGGTTTTGGCATCGGAAGGTGGCGCGGGTTGCCCCATTTGTACCATTGAAATGCTATCTCCATTGATCACTACTTTTGCTGCTACCAAATTCATTCCGGGTAAGCTTACTTCTGAATAATATTTATCAGGGGATTTATATTTTTTTGTTACCAAAATATCCTGTCCCTGTAAAGAACCTGTTGCAGTATATTTCAAGTCAGTTATGGCTTTCAATTTATCTGCGCCACCCAGGCTTTTAATATAGTTATCAACTACAGATTGTGCTGTAACTCCCGCCGGTATTGGTTTTGATAGTTTTGAAAGATCCCATGTATTGTTCGATGGATTAATATCCGGCATATCATGTTTGGGATCTATTACAATACTTTTAATCTTGGAAGTGGATGGGTATTTAAATGTCCATGTTCCACCGCGTTGCCAAATTTCCACCGGTAAATTCCAGGTTTCTTTTTTTCCATTATCCTGGGTAATTTCCATAGACACAGGCAATGCCATTTGTTCCAGGTTTTCAATAGTAATCAATGCCCCTTTTTGTGGATCATTGCTTACATATTTCACTTCCTTAACTCCCTGGTCGAGTTTATAATTTTCAATAAACCATTCTCTCCAAAACCAGGACAAGTCTTCTCCTGCTGCATTTTCCATCGTGCGGAAAAAATCCCAGGGTGTTGGATGCTTGAATGCCCAACGTTTGATATATGTTTGAAAAGCAAAATCAAACCTTTTTTGACCCAACACATAATTTCTTAAAATATTCAAGCCAAGTGCAGGTTTATTGTAAGCTGCCACACCCAGGAATTGTGCACTCAGCACATCAGGAATCGTCATGATACTTTCTGAGCGATTACCAAAATAATACTTCGCGGTTTGTTGCGCATCTTCCGAGCCGGCAAACTCTCCATGATTGAATGCATCACTATTGATGCCATTGATAAAAGTATTGAACCCTTCATCCATCCAGGGATATTTCCTTTCATTGGAACCAACAATCATGGGAAACCAGTTGTGGCCAAATTCATGATCTGTAACGCCCCAAAGGCTTCCCTTCTGTGCGCGGTAGCCACAAAAAACGATACCGGGATATTCCATGCCACCTACAATTCCGGCAACATTGGTTGCAACCGGGTAAGTATATTCATACCATTTACTGGAATACAATTCAATACAATTTTTTACAAATTCCGTAGATCTTTTCCAGGCGCTGTCACCAGCACTTTCAATGGGATAAACGGATTGTGCAAGTGCTTTTTTACCGCTTGGCAAATTCATTTTTGCGGCATCCCAAATAAACGCTCTTGAAGCTGCCCATGCTACATCGCGTGTGTTGATACATTTGAAATGCCATGTGAGTGAGGGTTTATTTAAATGTGATGCAGCAGTTCCTATTTCAGATTCAGATAAAATAGTTACGGTTTTATCACTGTTTTTTGCCTGTGCTAACCTGCTGATTTGAGCTGGTGTATAAACTTCCGTTGGATTCAATAACTCTCCGGAACCAACGATCAATAAATTTCCGGGCGCTGTAATTGTATAATCAATATCGCCATATTCAAGATAAAATTCACCAGCACCTAAGTATGGTAAAGTGTTCCACCCAAGAATATCATCATATACTTCCATCCGTGGATACCATTGAGCAATTTCATATATCCAACCATTTTTTGTATTCAATCTTCCCATGCGGTCTGTGCCATATTCAGGAATGTTAAATGAATAGGCAATCTTTAATTGAATGTTAGCTCCGGGTTTTAAAGGGCTTGATAATTTTACCTGCATCCTTGTATCGGTTACTAAATAATCTGCAGCTGATGTTTTACCATTTGCAATTACTTCAACAGATTTTAATTCATTGCCATTCGTAAATGTGCGATTATTAAACCTGCCGCCTGTTACAGGGCTTGTGAGTTCTGAACGGGAATCATTTTTATAAATATTCTGATCTACCTGCAGCCAAAGAAAAGGCAATTCATCCGGGCTGTTGTTTGTATATTTAATTAATACACTTCCCGATACGGAATGTGCCACTGTATCAAGCGTGACTTTTATGCTATAGTCTGCGCGATTCTGCCAATACTTCGGGCCGGGCTGGCCACTTGCAGACCTGAATTCATTTCCATTCGATGGATAAAATAAAGGATTAAATAAAGTGTGCTGGTCATAGTTTGACCCGGATTTTTGATCCTGTGCAAAAATACTTCCACCAAGAAGCATTAAAGCACACACAAAACCGAAAAGTTTTTTCATAATATAAAAGTTGAATAAATAAAGAATGGTGCAAAACTACTGGTATGAACCCACGATGAAAAACAAAATGGATAAACGGAAAGTCAATTTAGCATTGCTTTGACAATGAAAGAAAAGATGTCAGTGACTAATTCCGGATTGGTTTCCCGGATTTAATTACACTTTGCAAGCGTTCAAGTGTTTTCTTTTCTCCACATAAACTTAAAAATGATTCCCGCTCAAGGTCGAGTAAATATTGTTCGTTCACAAGCGTTTTTTCACTGAGATCACCGCCGCACATGACATAAGCAAGTTTGCGAGCAACGAGCGCGTCGTGTTCTGTTGCATAATTTCCGCGCGTCATTCCATTGATACCTGCATATAAAGCGCCAAGTGCAGAACGGCCTAATACACGAATATCTTTACGAGGAGTA
>CAYXHX010000123.1:0-7466 GCA_964464835.1 uncultured Chitinophagaceae bacterium
CATCGTTGCATCCAGGTTAATTGAAAATTATTACAGGCCAACTATAGTTTTTACCAAAAGTGGCAATCTTGTTTCCGGTTCGGCTCGAAGTGTCCCTGGTTTTAATTTATATGAAGCAATACATAGCTGCCGTGAATTTCTTTTGGGTTATGGGGGGCATTTCGCTGCAGCAGGCATGACACTGTTGGAAGAAAATATTGAACCATTTTCTATGGCATTTGAAACAATTGTTGCACAAACAATTACGGAAGAGTCTCTTACGCCCATTTTATGGATTGATGCAGAAATTCAATTAAATAATATTACTCCCACATTTTATAATATCATTTCGCAAATGGAACCGTATGGCCCTGGAAATATGCGTCCTGTTTTCATAAGCAGGGATGTGAAAAATGCAGGTTATTCTAAAATCGTTAAAGAACAGCATATCCGGTTTGTCGTAAACCAGGATGGATTTACTATTACTGGCATTGGTTTTAATTTGTCAGATAAATTTCCGGTACTGGAAAAAAGTTCATCTATAGATATTGTTTTTACAATAGAAGAAAATGAGTGGAATAATACCAAAAACCTTCAATTAAAAGTAATAGATTTCAGAGAACATATACCAGGACAAAATTTTTTATAAGCCGAAAATCCTTTGCAGCATATTTCGGAATGTGGCCATTACAATCTTTGTATCCAGCCAATTACTCCAACGCAATATATATAGTGAATCAATTTTTACCCGTGCTTTAATCATTACTTTATTTTCATTTTCATCTAAAAAATCACCCCTGTATCCAAGAACCTGGGAGAGCCCGATGATGCCAGGTTTAATGATTTCCCGTTTTCGGATAAAGCCTTCTCCCAGCATGCCAATATATTTCTGATAAAAAGCAATTGCAACAGGCCGAGGGCCAACAAGAGACATTTCACCTTTTAATATATTAATAAACTGTGGCAATTCATCAATATTTGAATTGCGCAGAAATTTCCCGGTTCTTGTAATTCGTGAATCACCCACCTGGATTGGAATAAATGTATTTTCATCTACATTCTTGTCCATCGTCCGGAATTTGATAAATCGAAACCGTTTTCCATTTTTTCCGATCCTGTCTTGTACAAAAAAAACAGGAAAACCGGTATCAATGAGAATAGCAAGGCAAACAATCGGGAAGATCCAGGAAAAGAAAAATAAAAGCAGGAAAAGTGATAATATTATATCAATGAATCTTTTTAATACATTCTTATTGATTTTTTGAGCTGCGCGAAGTAATTCCTTATCAAATGCATTACCACCAACCTCATCTCTACTGGAACTTAAAATTGGCATACACTCCAGTAATTCTGCATTTTTCATTTTGCCAAAGATATTCATTTTAGCAGTAGCCCAAAAATTTCAAAGTAATTAATTAATATGATATTTTGAATCAATACACTTCAACTTTGATAACCTGTTTTTTAAGTAGATTTTCAGAAGCCAGAAAAAATAAATTGTTTATATAAAAATACGGTTATATATTAGCATTGTTAATCCATTCCCTAAAATGAAACAACACCCCATTTTATGAAAGTAGTACATGTAGCCGAAGCATTTGAAGGAGGTATAATTGAAATTATGAGACTCCTAAGTATGCATTTACCTGAATTTGAACACATTATCGTTTATGGAAACAGGGAAATCAATACCGAAGATGTACAATTAACCTTCCCTGCAAATGTGCGGTTTATTAATTGGCATTCTGCAAAACGGGAAATCAATGTTCGAAATGATATCAATGCTTATCGTGAATTAAAAAAAATACTAAAAGCAAATCTTCCATTTGATGCTTTACATCTTTATAGCTCGAAAGCCGGTATTTTAGGCAGGATTGCCGGGAAATTTTTGGGTATCAAAAATATTCTCTATTCACCACAAGGCGCTTCATTTGAAAGGCAGGATATTTCCAATTTCAAAAAGAAAATTTATGGATTTATTGAAAAAGGAGCAAGTTTGCTTCCTGGAAAAATTATAACTGCCTCCAAATCTGAACAAAAATGCTTTGAAGAAATAGGGATTCATACGGAATGTATTTATAATGGGGTTTCCTATGATGCGAACTTTAAAAAAGAATTCCTTGAACAGGATTTTACAATTGTCACATCTGCAAGGATGTCCGAACAAAAAAACCCGGCTTTATTCAATTCCATAGCCGAAGCCTTTCAGAATAATCACCGGGTAAAATTTATTTGGATTGGGGATGGGCCTTTAAAACATGAATTGACTTCTCCCAATATTACCACTACAGGTTGGGTTGCAAAAGAGGATGTGGAAAAAAACCTGAAAAATGCACACCTTTATTTATCTACAGCTTTATGGGAAGGTTTGCCCTTATCTGTATTAGAAGCAATGAAATTTCATTTACCCTTGTTATTAAGTAATTGCGTTGGTAATGTGGACCTCGTTGAAAATGATGTGAATGGTTATTGCTATCATACAAAAGAAGAAGCTATTCAATTCATTAATCATTACTTGTATAAAGATGGATTATTGGAAAAACATGGCACCGGATCATTTAATATGATCCGGAAAAATTTCAGTATTGAACAAATGAAAGAAAAATTTAAAGAAATTTATCTTTCAGGTGTTCAGGAACCTTCCAATTCTATTTTATTTGACATAAGCTGAAAAATCCTTGTGCTCTTTTTTATACAAACTTTCGGTAGTTAATGTTTTAAAATAAGCATAGGTTTTTTCCAAACCTTCTTTTCTACCTACTTTGGGTTCCCAATTTAGTAATTCACGCGCTTTTGAAATATCCGGTTGACGCTGTTTCGGGTCATCTTTGGGTAAAGGTTTATATATTATTTTTTGATTAGCGCCGGTCAATGCCAGGATTTCTTCAGCAAAATCTTTAATGGTAATTTCATTCGGGTTACCAATATTTACCGGGTAAGCATAATCGCTTAAAAGTAACCTGTAAATCCCTTCAATTAAATCATCCATATAGCAAAATGAACGGGTTTGGCTTCCATCTCCAAAAACAGTAAGGTCTTCGCCTCTTAAAGCCTGCCCGATAAATGCAGGTAATACTCTCCCATCATTTAAACGCATTCTGGGGCCATACGTATTAAAGATTCTTACGATTCTGGTTTCTACTCCATGATAGGTATGGTATGCCATCGTGATGGCTTCCTGGTAACGTTTCGCTTCATCATATACACCACGAGGCCCGATTGGATTTACATTACCCCAATATGCTTCAGTTTGTGGATGAACTGTTGGGTCGCCATATACTTCTGATGTAGAAGCAACCAGAATACGCGCATTCTTATCTTTTGCCAGCCCAAGCAGGTTATGCGTCCCCATTGCTCCAACTTTCAATGTTTGAATAGGTATTTTCAAATAATCAATCGGGCTAGCCGGTGATGCAAAATGAAGAATATAATCAAGTTGGCCCGAAATATGGACAAACCTGGTAATGTCATGATGATGAAATTCAAACTGTGGCAGGGGAAATAAGTGCTCAATATTTTGCAAGTCACCTGTAATGAGGTTATCCATTCCAATCACATGATAACCTTCTTTAATAAACCTGTCACAAAGATGCGAACCCAAAAATCCTGCTGCGCCTGTAATTAAAACTCTTTTACTCATTTTTAATTTTTAATTGGATTAAATCCGATAGAATAATAGTCAAATCCTTTTGTCACCATTTCATTGGCATTGTAAATATTTCTCCCATCAAATAGAACTTTTTGTTTGAGATTTACCATTACTTGTTCCCAATCAGGCAAGCGGAATTCCGCCCATTCTGTTATCAGCAAAATAGCATCTGCACCTTTTGTTGCTTCCAAGGCATCTTCACAATATGTGATTGTTTCCCCGAGATCATGTTTTGCCTCCTTCATGGAAACAGGGTCATAAGCCTGCACTTTTGCTCCGGCTTTTAATAAAGCCTCAATCAAAACCAATGAAGGCGCTTCGCGCATATCATCCGTATTTGGCTTAAATGATAATCCCCAAAAAGCAAAAACTTTTCCCTGGAGATCATCTGAAAAATGCTTGTTTATTTTTTTAAGTAAAACTGTTTTTTGATCATTGTTTACAGATTCCACTGCATTCAAAATTCGTAAATCATAGTGGTAAGCTTTACCCGTCCGAATCAGTGCTTTCACATCTTTTGGAAAACAACTTCCGCCATAACCAATTCCGGGATAAATAAATTTATTTCCAATCCGCGCATCCGAACCTATACCTTTTCTTACTTCATTTACATTAGCGCCTACCAATTCACAAAGGTTGGCAATATCATTCATGAAGGAAATCTTGGTTGCCAGCATAGCATTGGCAGCATACTTTGTCATTTCTGCTGAAGGGATATCCATAAAAAATAATGGGTGACCATTCAATACAAATGGTTCATACAAGCGTGTAAGAATTTCTTTTGCTTTTGCAGACTCCACACCAATAACAATACGGTCAGGTTTCAGAAAATCGTCTATTGCTGCTCCTTCTTTTAAAAATTCCGGGTTGGATGCAACATCAAATTGCAAATCCTCATTCCTTTCCTGCAATGCCTTTTGAATCCAATATTTTACTTTAGCTGCTGTGCCAACAGGTACAGTGCTTTTTGTAACTACTACGAGGTAATTATTCATGTGTTTCCCAATCGTTTCCGCTACACCCAATACATATTTCAGGTCGGCACTGCCATCTTCACCCGGAGGTGTGCCCACAGCAATAAAAGCTACTTCCGCACCATGAATGGCATCTTCTAATTTTGTGCTGAAATGAAGCCTGCCTTTTTTTACATTTCTGACAACTATATCTTCAAGTCCCGGTTCATAAATTGGTAATATTCCATTTTTCAGGTCTTCAATTTTTTTCTCATTCACATCTACGCAGGTAACTTCTGTACCAACTTCAGCCAGGCAAGCGCCGGTTACCAATCCTACATAGCCGGTACCAATAACAACAATTTTCATGTATAATTCAGTTTAGTTCTTTCAAATAAAAAATTTTATCGCTTTCAATAAGGGGCGCAAATTAATATTAATCCTTCACTTTCCAAATATCAAAAGATTGATTCAGTAGTTTTTCTAAGGAACTAATATCATTTTCAAAAATTTTATATACAAATAGCCGATCGGCATCAGTCATTTTTGTTTTTTCCTGTGGCACTTTTACAATAGATATTATTTTATCTTTCATACTGGATGGAAAAATCTTTCCTGCTTTTAAAACTGCTTCTTTGCCGAAAAGATTAAATAAGAATTTCAACCTGTTTTTATTGTGTTTATTTTTTACTGTATCACTTGTACATTTAAAAGTATTGTCTATTTCAAGAAATGTAAAAATAATTTTCAAGACAGCATCAGCATCTTTTTTTATATCTTCCAGAAAATTGATTTGAATGTTTTCAACAGGGAAATAATTTTTATACGCTTTTAATTGTTCACTATATAATCCACCTTCGATATAAGTTCGTAATGAAATCTCGTTCCGCTTACCTAATCCCTTCTGGTCGGCCAGCCAGGCTTCAGAAATATCCCCGGAAAAAAAATCAATTTTTGAACGTTGTTCCAAATTTGCAATCATAGCATCGCGAAAACTCAACTTCTCATTTCCTTTTGCATGACGCATTAGCCATCCGGAATAAGCACGTTCTACCGGATTGCGAAATGTGAAAATGAGTTTTGCTTCGGGGTTGAGATCATAAATTCGTTTAGCTACGAAAGGCAAAAATGCATATGTTGGTGTTGCTTCACCTTTACGCACTCCTTTTTGAGCCGATTCAAAATATTTTTGATAAAAAGGAATCCCTTTATCAAAATCCAAATCAAAAAATCGGGTTTCTTTTTTTTCTGCCATAAAAACTTCCGGATGCTGACCAAGATAATAGTGCAAAGAGGTAGATGCTGTTTTTGGAGGGCCTAATACAAAAAAATCCGGCAATGAATGATTCTTTTCCACATGAAATATTTTATTGATTAAAATACAATTTGATATATTTTTCTGCACATTGTTCCATACTATATTCATTTTGAAACAATGCTTTGCATGCTTCTCTTTTCTTGTCAATTTCTATTTGTGATGCCGATATAAATTTTTTCAGAGTATCCGTAAATGAAACAGTAGAAACTTCGCCTGATAAAAATCCGATATGTTCTTTTACAACATCTTTCACACCACCAACTGCTGTACAAACCGGCACTAGCCCAATAGACAAACTTTCCAATAAGCTTATGGGAAGGCCTTCATAAATGGATGAAAGAACAAATGCATCTGCCTGGAAAAGATAGTCTCCTATATTATCCACCTTACCGAGAAAATGTACATTGGGTGGTTTGATTGAAAGTAACTGATCATAAATGGCTTGATCCACCGGCAGGCAATCCCCTAAGACAACAGCAATAACATTTTCATTTTCAGTATGTAATTGTGCCATGCTTTCCAATAATAATTTTTGATTTTTTTGCTTAGTGATGCGAGCAACATTGATAAAAACTTTCGTTTCAGGGCTATTTTTTAATGATATAATTTTTTCACGGGCATTTTCAAACATTGGTGATTTTGTAATAGGTATTGAACCGTTATGAATTAATTCACTTGCGCCGTTTCCATAAATTTTCTTTGCAGTAATCAATACCTCTTCTGAAATACTTACAGGGATAATATATTTTTTCCTGAAGTAATTTTGATACAGTTGCCGAACGATCCACCAGCTTTCTTTTTGTGCAAGATTATGCAGTGTATGTATTCGTTTAATTTTTTTCTTCAATTTTTTATACGCAAACAAACTATAATACAATGTATGCATGTGGGTGTGTACCACATCCGGCTGTATTTTTTCTAATGCCTTATACAATTTCCCTGGAATGGAAATATCGGGGCCGCTCTTTTTCCCCAAAGAAATAAATTGCACATTCTGATGTATCCTAGATAAGGGAAGCATGCCTTCCCCATGATCATACATACTTATTAAGAATACTTCATTGCCGGGGTCCATTGCCAATTCATTACTCAATTGAATACAGAAAACTTCTGCTCCGCCAAAACTCAGCCTGGGTATTAACTGTACAATTTTTTTCTTCATCTTTGATGATCATTTTCTGCAGGCGGCTGAAGCCATTTTGTAAAATAATTTGTTCCCAATAATGTATCTAATGCAACCACATCGTTTTTATATTGTTCAATAAGAAAGTCTCTTACATGGCCCGGTAATTTTTCCTTTTTCTCACCTGCATTTTTGCTGTCATCAATTGGTTTTGTATTTTTTTCAAGCATTTTCCGTTTTAGCAAATTCCTTTTTTTTGCCGGCAGCCAGGAATTTACAAAATATTTTATCAGCCATTTTTTGAAAGAGTTATTTTTGACAAGTTGCTTCTGTAGCCATTGATTTCTGATCTCACCCGTTTTATTTTTTGATGAAAAATCTGGATGAAATTTTTGATCCACTTGTAAAAAAGCAAATACTTTTTGCATTGTATCAGCAGGGTTT
>CAYXHX010000124.1:0-7431 GCA_964464835.1 uncultured Chitinophagaceae bacterium
CACCATTTTGCAGACTGGTCCCATGCATTCCAGGAAAAGCCTTTTTCGGTTCGCAATTCATTTCTAAAGGATTCCAATTGTGTTGTATTCAAATCAACTTCCACTGTAAAAGGAATTTTCAGTTTTTCCCAGCTAAGGTCAACTTCTGCGCTATTCTCTTTTTGTTTGGTAAATGCATATTCAAGCCATTCATGGCTTTCATTTAGAGCTAAAGGTTTTGTTTGCACACGCAATACATCTTCTTTTTGATCATAAAAATAGCTTCCCCAGGAATTATTGTTTTTTGAAAAAATGAGCGTGCATTCATTCGGGTTATACACAACAAAAAAACCATATTTCCCCGCAGGTAATTTTTTCCCGTTAACCAATACATCCGTTGAAAATTCAATAGTTGTATTTTCATTTGCGCCGGCCCGCCAGGGCGCTTCTTTAGCAGGGCCAAATCCCAAATAATTAAAACCTGCAGGAATTAATTCACCCCAAATTTTTCCTTCACGGCCTTTAACACCAGGCCGGTCATAATGAATCGTTACATCCGTTATTCCGATACGTTCGCCAACCATTGCCTTTTTATTGCCACCATAGGGAGGTACTGTAAGCTGAGCAAAAATTGCTTTGCTGATGATAAGCATTGCAAATAAGGGTAGGATTTTTTTCATAAAAATTATTTTAATTTAAATGAAAAATTAAATAAAAAAATTAAAACAACATATAAAATCTTTGACCAAAGATTATATTAAATGACAGGTGGTAAATGTTATTCTGAAATGATGCGTTTCCACTTTAAAATAATTCCTGTACTGTGGTGCCTGGCAAGTCTTTCACCCATTCCATCTGAATATTTTTACTAAAGTCCATAAGCTTTGCCCCGATTGCTTTCCAACCCATTACTTCCACGATTTTTGCAATTTTTAATTTGCCTTTTCGAATCGCATTTCCTTTACCAACCTGGACTGCTAAAACCGGCTCCGGCAAAGTACATGCAGCTACTACCCTATTGTCTTTCCCCTCTTTAATAAAAATAAATGGCGAATTCAATGTGGTCGTTTCTATACGAAACCGTTTAACCATTAACTGTTTTTTTTCAGCATCAAGATAAATTGCAGAAATAATATTTTCCGGGCCGTATTTTTCTATTAATACTATTTCCTCCGCATCAAGCCGGTGCGTGAGTTCGGTGTCAATAATTTCATAAGTACCATTTTTATAAACAACCAATAAATTTTCGTTTTCGAAACTTCCCAGGTAGATTCCTTTTTCATCTGTATTTAATTTCCCAAATTTAGGATCGAGCCAAAGCCTTCTTCCTTCCAAAGTAGATTTCCCTTTCTCTTTTAACTTAATAGAACGTACTGCATATTTCGTAACCTGGTTTCCAATGCTCCCCCTGCCTTTGATTTCAATGGATTCAAAATAAAAATCAAACTCTTTGATGCGTGCCTTAGAACCCGGTGTCAACAAAACTTTCACAGTTTCTGCTTCCCCATTGGGATTCATGGAAAAATACAAAACTCTTGATTTTTCCTGGCCTTTGGTCAGATCATATTCTTTATCGCGGGTAATGCCAGTAACATGAAACCGTTTTGCATAACTAATACCTGATTTGCCATCAGCATAGATCATGTTGTAAGTGATTCGATCATCCGTTTTTACAAATACTGCTGCGTGAATAATATCTTTTCCAATAAACACTTTATCGCTCACTTTCACCACTTTCATTAAACCTCTTTTTGTGAAAACGATAATATCATCAAGATCGGAACATTCGGTTAAGAACTCATCTTTTTTCAATGAAGTGCCAATGAAACCCTCATCCCTGTTAATATACAGCTTAGTGTTGGCAATGGCTACCTGTTTTGCTTCGATGGTATCAAATGCTTTTATAATGGTTCTTCGCTCTTTTCCCTTTCCATATTTTTTTAGTAAAGTATCGAAATGAGCGATGGTATAATCCACCAGGTTGGCAATATTATTTTTTACCTGTGCAATTTCCGTATCTATATTTTTGACCTGGTTATTTAATTCTTCAATATCCAGTTTATAAATTCTACGGACCGGCTTTTCTGTAAGCATCAATATATCTTCGCGTGTAATATTGCGTTTCAATTTTTTTCGGAATGGTTGGAATGCAATTTCAATTGCTTCTAAAACTTTTTCCCAGCTTGCGTGTTTTTGTTCTAATTCCTTATAAATTTTTTCTTCAAAAAATATTTTCTCCAGTGATGTGAAATGCCATTTTTCTTCTAACTCTGCAAGGCGGTTTTCCAATTCCTTTTGCAATAAATGCTTCGTATAATTCACAGAAGATTTGAGCAAATCATTGACTCCTAGGAATTGTGGTTTTTGATCTGCAATAACACAAGCATTTGGAGAAATACTGATTTCACAATCTGTAAATGCATACAATGCATCTATCGTTATATCCGCTGAAATGCCCGTGGCAAGCTCAATTTGGAGTTCTACTTCTTTAGCTGTGATATCAGATACTTTTTTAATTTTAATTTTTCCCTGGTCATTGGCTTTGGTAATGCTGTCAGCGAGTGAAGATGTAGTAATGCCATACGGCACGCTTTTAATAATGAGCGTTTTCTTATCTGCTTCTTCAATTGTTGCACGCACACGGATTTTTCCACCGCGTTTTCCATGGTTGTAATTGCTTGCATCAATCAAGCCGCCTGTTTGAAAATCGGGAATGAGTTCAAATGATTTTCCTTTCAAATATTTTATGGAAGCTTCACAAATTTCGCAAAAGTTGTGTGGCATTATTTTCGTTGAAAGGCCTACTGCAATACCTTCTGCGCCTTGTGCCAATAATAAGGGGAATTTCATGGGCAGATTTACAGGCTCTTGTTTTCTGCCATCATAGCTTAATTGCCATTCAGTAGTTTTCACATTAAAAGCAATATCAAGTGCGAGCCTTGATAAGCGTGCTTCAATATATCTTGGCGCTGCCGCATCATCACCTGTACGGATATCTCCCCAATTGCCCTGTGTTTCAATCAGTAAATCTTTCTGCCCCATATTTACCAATGCATCGCCTATTGAAGCGTCGCCATGCGGATGGTATTGCATACTTTGCCCGATAATGTTGGCAACCTTATTAAAACGGCCATCATCCATTTCTTTCATGGCATGCAAGATGCAGCGCTGCACGGGTTTCAAGCCATCTTCCACAGCAGGAACGGCTCGTTCCAAAATTACATACGAGGCATAATCAAGGAACCAATTTTTATATTGCCCTTCTATGCCGGATTTACTTTCCTTATTAATTTCTGTTGATTCTTTTTCCATTTCAGTTAACTCATTTGGCCATTTTGATTAGCAGGCAATTGTATGGTTATTTCTTTCCATCCGTTCTCCCAATTGCCTGAAGCAAATATTATTTCTTCTTTGCACATTTCACGAATTCGCCATACCAGGAATACATCGCCTGTTTTAATGTTCATTTTACCTAATAATAACATTAATATTTTATTCAATTTTTGTGGTTCAGTATTGATGGCAGAAAGGATTTTTTTATCAAAATAATCAACCGGTTTTCCAACAATAATTTTTTCATCTTCCAATACACGAATCAAATCTTCACTTGCGCATAGTTTATCCCAATCATCCCGGATTGCTTCAAAGGCGCTTGTGGTAAGGCTTCCGGCAAGTATCTTTGCCTTTTTAAATTCAGAAGGTTGGATTTCAAATAATGCAGTTGGGTAAAAAATACCGCCCTTCTCATTGATAAATGGAAGGTTTCCCGTATAAACAATTTTAATATTGGGTAAAATGTTTTCTAAATGGCAAATGAGCCAATAATATCCGCAACGATCGTGCGCATTTGGTGCGATCCAAATCCATATTTCAGTTGATGTATCTTGTTCGCATTGCTGAATAATTTCTTCCACCAATTCATTATCATTCACTTCATTGATGGCATTTGTATATGGCGAAAACACAAGAAGTTTTTTCCACCATTCTTTCCTGGCATCTATTCCTTCTTCTGAATAAATTTGTTCAAGCGGCCCTACAGCAAAATCATCTTTTACCTGTAATACTTTACCGGCCAGTGTTTCATCCATTTCAATGGCCTTTTCCAAAATGGCCACATCTGCTTCCTGGAAAACAATATGAATCATATTTCAAAAAATGTTTGCAAATTTATTAATTAATTGCTGTCTCTGCCATATCCATTTCAATACGCAAATTATCAATGATGAATTCCTGTCTTTGCGGTGTATTTTTTCCCATGTAGTAGGACAATAAGTTTTGAATATGCTCCCCTTGTTCTAAAATCACGGGTTGTAATCGCATATCATTGCTGATAAAACGCTCAAACTCTTCAGGGGAAATTTCTCCCAAACCCTTGAAACGCGTGATTTCCGGCTTATTACCCAATTTTTCCACAGCTTTATTTTTCTCTTCTTCATCATAGCAATAAATAGTTTCTTGTTTTCCTGATTGACGACCTTGTAAATGCCGTACGCGGAATAAAGGTGTTTCTAAAACATAAATATGATTTTGTTTTACAAGGTCGGGAAAAAATTGAAGAAAAAATGTCATGAGCAATAAACGGATATGTAAACCATCTACATCAGCATCTGTCGCAATAATAATATTGTTGTAGCGCAAACCTTCCAACCCATCTTCAATATTCAGTGCGTGTTGCAAAAGATTAAACTCTTCATTTTCATAAACCACTTTCTTACTCATGCCAAAACAATTCAATGGTTTCCCGCGTAAGCTAAATACAGCCTGCGTTTCCACATTTCTTGCTTTGGTAATCGAGCCGCTTGCACTATCCCCTTCAGTAATAAAAATGGAACTTGCATTTTGTTTTTCAGAGATTCCGGCTTTATCTTTTCCTGTTGCATCATCATTATAATGGAATCGGCAATCACGCAATTTTTTATTATGCAGGTTGGCTTTTTTTGCCCTTTCATTGGCAAGTTTGCGGATCCCGCTTAATTCTTTTCTCTCTTTTTCACTTCTCTCTATACGTTTTTTTAATGCTTCAGCGGTTGCAGGGTTACGGTGCAGAAAATTATCAAGCTCCTTCGTAAAAAAATCGTTGATAAAAGTTTTTACGCTCGGCCCTTTATCATATACGTATTGAGATCCCAGTTTTGTTTTGGTTTGTGACTCGAAAATTGGTTCCTGTACACGAATGGAGATTGCAGCAACTATACTTTGGCGAATGTCTGCAGCATCGTAATCTTTTTTGAAAAAATCGCGGACGGTTTTTACATAAGCTTCTCGAAATGCTTGCTGATGCGTACCACCCTGTGTGGTATATTGGCCATTTACAAAAGAAAAAATATCTTCACCATAATCATTGTTGTGCGATATAGCCACTTCAATATCATCTCCTTTTAAATGAATGATGGGATAACGCAATTCATCTTCATTGGTTTTACGGAGCAATAAATCGAGCAGCCCATTTTTACTGACATATTTTTTTCCATTGAGAAAAATATGTAACCCTGCATTGAGGTAACAATAATTCCATAATTGATTATCCAGGTATTCATTCATGAAATGAAAATTCCGAAAAATAGAATCATCCGGGAGGAATGAAACGTGCCGTTTTGTTCCGTAGTTTTAATTTCCTTTTGTTCATTTTTCAAAACGCCTTTTTCAAAAGCAGCCGATTTCATTTTACCATCACGGTAACTCTCTACTCTAAATGTGTTGGATAATGCATTCACCGCTTTCACGCCAACACCATTCAGGCCCACGCTTTTTTGAAAAGCCTTGCTATCATATTTTGCACCGGTATTTATTTTACTCACTACATCCACTACTTTACCCAAAGGAATTCCGCGGCCATAATCCCGAATGGAAACATGTTTTTGTTCAATATTTATATCAATTTGTTTTCCATATCCCATTGTATATTCATCAATGGAATTATCGAGCACTTCTTTTACCAATACATAAATGCCATCATCCGGTGCCGACCCATCGCCCAATTTACCAATATACATCCCCGGGCGTAAACGTATATGTTCGCGCCAGTCAAGGCTTTTAATACTTTCTTCAGTATAATCTGCTACTATTTTTTTATCTGTCATTCAATATTCATTCTATTTTTAAATAATAATTCGTTTAAAAAAATATTTTTTTTTAAACGCCTACAAATTTAATCCTGCTTTGCGCTGCAAAATGATAAGTTTTCTACAAATATTTGAATAATGTGGATAAATCAAAGAGTTCGATTATTTTGCAAGCAGTTATAACTGTATTAATGATCCTTTTTCGAATTATATAAACTTATGGCAGAAACACAGCAGCCAGGAAAATATCATCATACAAAAAATATTATTGCACAGGTAGCAGGCATTTTAATAATTATTCCTTTAGCGCCATTTATTTGCCGTTTTATTCCTCCTGTAATTATTGGTGGGTTTAATATTGACCTTATTCTTTCATTTTTAATTGCTTTATTATTCATCCGCATATTGATGGCTTTGGTAAAACCTTTGGTGTTGCCCTTGCTTATTATTTTTTTAGGAATATTAATTTTTAATCAATTGAATGGCCGTTATGGTTTCAGCAATATTGTGAATGATTATAAAACGCTAACCTATACCAATTGGAATGTGCGCGAGCAAAAACAACCCGATATTTTTCCTGTTAATAATTCCCTATTTGAAAATGAAGCGGAAAAAGTAACAAGGCTTGTAAAAAGTAAAATCGAATATAAGGATTCTGTGACAAGAAATTTTTCTGTACAACATTCTTTGGAGTATTTCAGGGAATATGAATCAAAATATTCAATGCTTACGCGCTATCTTTCTTTGTTTAAATACATCAATAATCATTTCAATTATGTACCGGATTCACAGCGGGATGAATATTATGCCACGCCACGTGAAACAATATTGAATGGCCTCGGCGGCGATTGCGATGACCATAGTATTTTAATGGCAAGTTGCCTCATGAGTATTGGTGCGCAATGCCGGCTCGTGATTGTGGAAAACCATATGTATCCTGAATTATACGTTGGCAATAAAGATAATTTTGAAATAGCACAACAAGCCATTGTTCAACTTTTTTCTGATGAAAAAATAAATCGTATTTATTATCATGAGCAAAATGGGGAATATTGGATTAACCTTGATTATACTGCACGATACCCCGGCGGGCCTTATATGAATGACAAAGTGAAATTAGTAATAGAACCTTAAAATGTAAATCATGAATAAAAAAATCATCTTTCTTTTTTGCACGGTAATCAGCGTGTTTACTTTACATGCGCAAACGATCAATGTCCTTGATAGCAGCCATAAAGCCTCTTTGCGCGGATTGAGTGTTGTGGATGATAATGTTTTTTGGGCAAGTGGAAGCAACGGTACAGTTGTGCGTTCCAATGATGGTGGCCAAACGCTGGAATGGCTTACTGTAAAGGGTTATGAGCAAAGGGATTTTCGCGATATAGAAGCC
>CAYXHX010000125.1:0-7349 GCA_964464835.1 uncultured Chitinophagaceae bacterium
CGGTATATGGTTCTCAGAATGGCACTACAGATCAAATATATTTGGGAAATACAAAGCTTACCGGGGCTTCCATGATTAATGGCCACATTTTTACAAGTCATACAGTTTATCTGCCTGTAACGACACCTACAAGAGCAGTTGCGCAATATTGGGATTTTACAGTAAGTACGCTTGCTGTAAACCAACAGGGAAGAGTGGAAGATAAAAACAATGTAAAAATGTATGGTTATCCAAGTATTGCTGTTAATTCCAATAATGATATATTACTAGGTTATAATACATATACTCCAACAACTTACCCAAGTGCATCTTATTCATATAGGAATGGTGCTGATGTAGCCGGTAAATTAAGAAAAGGAAAAACTTATAAAAAAGGCAGGGCTTCTTATTTTGAAGGTGGAAGCGCAGGGCTTACATATTATTGGGGTAGTTATTCTTCAACAAGTGTAGATCCTTCTGACGGAAGTTTCTGGACTGTGCAGGAATACGCTGAAAAACCCGCTAATAAATGGGGTACCTGGTGGGCACATGTAGATGATGTTGCATTTGCTGCAATGCCGGAGGTTGATGGCCAGAAAACAGTTTCTGTTGTAAACATTGCTCCAAACCCTGCTAAAGGATTTGCTACAATTTCCTGGAATGAAGACAAAGTTGCTTCTGTAAAAATTCAAATAAGCAATGCGCAAGGTATTGTATTAATCACAAAAGAAGTGAATACTCAAAAAGGCGCAAATTCAGTATCAGTAAATATCGGCAACCTGGTTACAGGTTTTTATTCTGTTACAATTTATAACGGAACTGATGTGAAGAAAGCTCAGTTAATGGTACGCTAATATATTCTGTTTACATAAAAAGGCTGCCAATTATGGCAGCTTTTTTTTATGTAATATAAATTACTTCCTCCATTTTCCACTTACATATTTATTCCCCTTTATATAAAAACGGTAAGGTAGCAAGGCGGCATCACCAGAATATTCTACACCAATCCGGGGAGAAATTCCAATTTCATTTTCCCTAAATTTGATTTGATCATCATATAAATAAATTTCATTGTTGATTAAAGAAAGCCCGGTATGGCCTGTATGAATCCCCAAAGCTTTGCATACGTTTCCCGGCCCACGGCTGATTGAAAAATCATTTTCTTTTTTACATGTACGCTCCATCATTTTCGCTAATCCAATTAAAGGTTCGCCCGCACGTATTAAAATCGCATGAGGCGTATCTTCAATATTTGTAACAATATTAAACATGGCATGAATGCCATAACAAATATATACATAAGCAACGCCACCTTTTTCATACATTATTTTTGTACGATTTGTTTTTCGGTTGTTGTATGCATGGGATGCTTTATCTACTATTCCATAATAAGCTTCGGATTCCACAATACGTAATACCGTTAAGTTCCCATCAAAATTTGTAGCAAGGCATTTTCCCAATAATTCTTTAGCTATTATTGCAACATCAGACCTTGTAAAAAATGAAACCGGTAAAATTTTTCCTTTCATTAAATTGCTGAACTTTATGTACAGATTTTTTTAAAAATAAATAATCCGAATTGCTTAAAGAAATCATTATTGCTATACAAAGTTACGCACGCGCACACAGGTTTATTCAAAAAAATAAACTTTGGAAATGGATACTGGTACCCGGTATAGTTTATTGCCTGCTCTTTGTAGTATCTATGTATTTCTTCGGAAAAACTGCCAATGCATTTATTGATTGGATCATGACTTTTTCCGGGCTGGGCGCATGGTTGCATGAAACACGAAGTGGCGCAATGGGTTTCCTGGTAACGCTTTCGGGGATTGTACTATGGATTATTCAAATGCTTTTTTATTTTTCATTATTTAAATATATCTGGCTTGTCATTGGCTCACCCGTTTTTTCATACCTGAGTGAAAAAACTGACCAGATATTGAATGACAGAAATGAAACAATCAGTAAAACACAATGGCTGAAAGACATATTTCGTGGTATTTCCATAGCCATAAGAAATGCACTTTGGCAAACCGTATATTTAATTGGTATTTTTATCTTGTCCCTCATCCCTGTGGTTGGTATTTTCACGATCCTGCTTGCGCTCGTGGTGGAATGTTATTATTATGGTTTTAGTATGATGGACTATAGTTGTGAAAGAAAGAAATGGAGTGCATCAAAAAGTATATTTTATATTAACAATCATAAAGGGCTTGCCATAGGGAATGGGCTGGTTTTTTATGCGATGCAATTTATTCCAATACTTGGATGGCTGTTAGCGCCTGCTTATGCAGTAATTGCTGCTACATTAAGTATGCAAGAGGAGAATAATAATATCTAAATATTTTTATGGAGACGGAGAATAAAGCAACAATCTATTTGATTCCAACAGTTTTAAGTAATGATGAAAAAGCATTGGAAGCATTACCTGCATATATAATGGATACAATTAAAAAATGTAGGGTATTTTTTACAGAGCAAGAAAAAACTACCCGACGGATTTTTAAAAAATTGTGGAAAGAAATGATTATTGATAATTATACATGGTATAACATCCATCGGATGGATGAAACCCTAAAAATTGCTTTTAAAAATCATCTTTTACATGGCGATTCAATTGGTATCGTCAGTGAAGCGGGCTGCCCGGGTATTGCCGATCCGGGGCAGGAACTTGTAGCTATTGCTCAATCATATAAAGCAAAAGTGATTCCGCTTGTTGGGCCAAGTTCTATATTATTGGCTTTGATGGCAAGTGGATTAAATGGGCAGTCATTTCGATTTTGTGGCTATTTGCCAATTGATCAAATAGAAAGAAAAAAGAAAATCAAGGATATTGAATTGCGTTCTCAAAAAGAAAATTGTACACAAATATTTATTGAAACACCTTATCGGAATAATGCACTATTGAACGATATACTTGCTGTTAGTAATACTGAAACGCTCTTGTGTATTGGTGTAAATATTACCGGCGACAATGAATCCATTCAAACAAAAAAAATAAAAGATTGGAAAAAAAATATTCCTGTTTTACAGAAAACACCAGCCATCTTTTTATTGCAGGGATAATGCATGAAACATTATTTCGGGCTAATTACTGAAGGATACTGGGAATTGCGTATTTCATATACACTATCCACCACATATTTTTGCATTCCCCGCCAGGGCAATGCACCAAAATATTCTTTGTAATGTAATTCTACTTCTCGCCCTGCATTTTCCAATAAAGTTTTAGCTACGCTTTCATTCACTACACTAAAATCAAATTCATTGCTTTGCACATTTACTTTAAAGCCGCTTTGAATGACTTTTCCTTCATAGGTTTTAAAAACATATCCTTTTTTCATGAAATAATTCAGCACGCCCGCTTTTGTGCCGGATCCAAAAACCCAGTAAAACCTGAAATAAAAAAATAGCCCGAGAAAAATAATCAACGAAAAAATAATGATGCGGAATATTTTCTTTTTTTTCATTTATAAACCGTATTTATCTACAAGATATAACAATCCGGCCATATTGATAGCGCCTAATTTTAATTCACGCATATTTACATTTTCAAATACATCTCCTGCTGCATGATGCAAATCAAAATAACGCTGGCTATCAGGGGAGAGGCTGGACATAGCGGTTCCATACTTTTCTCCTAAAGGTTCTATGTCGGCGCCACCACCATATCTTGAAAAATGATCTGCACCATAGGGTGTAAATAAATGTTTCCAGGTATTAATTTTTTGCCAGGCATTTTCATTTACTGTAAAGCCAAAGCCACGCGGTGTAAATCCGCCTGCATCACTTTCCAATGCAAAAATATGTTGTTCATTTTCGCGCAAAGGTTCTTCTGCATATTTTTCCCCGCCTCTGCCACCATTTTCTTCATTGGCAAATAATACAAACTGGATAGTATGTTTTGGCTGAAATCCCAGGGCTTTAAATGCACGAAGTATTTCTATGGTTTGAACAACTCCTGCGCCATCATCCTGTGCCCCTTCATTGATATCCCAACTATCGAGATGGCCGCCAACCGTAATAACTTCATTCGGGAATTCTGTGCCTTTTAAAATGCCAATTACATTATGGCCGATTGTATCCGGCAACATTTTGGCATGTGTTACAAGTTTTGCTTGCAGAGAAATGCCTTTATTAAAAAGTGAATCCAATTTTGCCACATCCCATAATCCAATACATGCAGCCGGAATTTTTGGAAGGCTGTCCGTATAAGTTAATGTGCCTGTATGCGCATTATTATCTGTAGAGTTCGTCATGGATCGCACCAAAACGGCGAGCGCTCCATATTTCGCAGCCCTGCTTGCTCCCTGCGTGCGATATCTTACATTCATGCCATACGCCATAAATGTTTGTATGAATTCATCCTGGAAAGGGCAATTATAAAAAACTATTTTCCCTTTTATTTCATTTTTTCTTTTTTCAAGTTCATCGAAGGAATTGATTTGAATCAATGGAGCAACTATTCCTGAAGGCCCGGTTCCAACAGAATTCCCGATGGCTGTCATACTTAAAGGCAAGGTGATATTTTTACCATCTTTCAAAAAAGTGACAGATGCCATATCTCCGTTTCCACGAACCCAATGCGGCACCATACATTTTTGCAAAACTACTTCATCGGCACCTGCATTTTTCAAAGCTTCGGCTCCCCATTTTTCTGCCTTTGGCATTTGTGGAGACCCGGCAAGCCTGCCACCTATGTTTTTTGTAAGGTTGTATAAATTTTTATCAGCCGATTTGCTCATTAATACATTGTCGGAAATCATTTTGAAAAAAACAGAATCATTAATCCCTTGTTGATACATAGATTGTGCAGAGCAAATTGCCGGTATTAGAAATATAGCCAGGATAAATTTTTTCATAAAAAAAAATTAAAAGATGAATTAATTAAAAGTAAACTTTTCAATACTTAGTACTTCAAAGTTATACAACAAAAAATCGTTTTTTTGAATAAAGATGATGAATGGATTAACTGTTTTAATAAAATGATTGTTACTTTGTTTAAATTTATTACATGCGAATAGGTATAGTTTGTTATCCAACCTTTGGCGGAAGTGGCGTGCTTGCCACGGAATTGGGAAAAGCATTGGCAGATAAAGGGCATAGTGTACATTTCATTACATATCAGCAACCTGTACGATTAAATATTTTTAATGCAAATATTTATTATCATGAAGTACGTGTACCCACCTATCCCTTATTTGATTATCCGCCTTATGAAGTAGCGCTTGCGAGTACGATGGTGGATGTGATCAATAATCATGGCCTCGATCTGTTGCATGTACATTATGCAATTCCACATGCATCTGCAGCATATATGGCTAAAAAAATTGTAGAAAAAAAAGGGCTATCAATTCCATTTATCACAACACTTCATGGAACAGATATTACATTGGTTGGAAAAGATAAAACGTATGAACCTGTTGTTACTTTTTCTATTAATGAAAGTGATGCAATTACGGCAGTTTCTAAAAACCTGAAAGAGGAAACCTATAAATTTTTTAAAATTACAAAAGACATTGAAGTCATTTACAATTTTGTGGATGTTTCCAGGTTTAATAAGAAACCGATTGACGCGTTTCGAAAAGTGATTGCGCCGAATGGAGAAAGAATATTGGCACATGCTTCCAACTTTCGAAAAGTAAAAAGAGTAGATGATGTAATAAAAGTTTTTGCAAAAGTGAATGAAAAAATCCCTTCCAAATTACTCATGATCGGGGATGGGCCTGAAAGGCCGATGATAGAAGAAATGACAAAGGAGCTTGGTGTACATGATGAAGTACGCTTCCTGGGAAAGCAGGAACAGATTGAAGAAATCTTACTTATAGCTGATTTATTTTTACTTACATCAGATTATGAAAGTTTCGGCCTTGCTGCATTAGAAGCTATGGCAGCTCACACACCTGTCATCAGCACGAATGCAGGTGGTTTGCCGGAAATAAATATACATGGAAAAACAGGCTATTGCACACCTATCGGTGATGTTCATGCAATGAGTTCATTCGCATTGGAATTATTGGAAAATGATGATCAACTAAAACATTTTCAAAAAAATGCATTTGAACAGGCAGAACGTTTTGATATTTCAAAAATAGTTCCGCAGTATGAAAAATTGTATGGCCGTTTTTGCAAAATGGATTGTAAAAGCCAGTAGCTTTTCTTACACTACATCATTTTCTTAAACTTGATTTTGTTTTTTATTTTTTCAATTGAAAAAAATATTCAATCACAATTTCATTCCAGTAAATTTTAAAAAAAAATCTGCTCTTTTTAAAAAGAGCAGATTTTAAATGAAAAGCTAAGCAATTAGTGGGTTACTACAAACCTTGTTCTGTTTACAACCTGGTTATCTTGTTCCATCACTATCATATATGTTCCGGAAGCAAGTTTATTCAGGCTATTCAACATATAATTATGGCTGCCTGCAAATTGACGGCCAAGGTCAATGTTTTGCAAAACCTGGCCATTCATATTCAACACTTTCACTTGGATATTTCCATCTTTTACAATTTTGTAAGACAGGTTGGCTGAAGCTCCTGAAACAGGGTTCGGGCTGATAAGAATTGAATTTGTAGTTTCTTCTTTTGGAGATGAGAAACCACTGAATGAACCTCCACTTATATTTACGGTATAATCTTCTACTTCACCGAAGTCGAATGTGGCACATGGATCTGTGATATAAGAACCATAATGCATTTGAACGCGCATACGGGTAGAACCATTGGTTACTCCTGATGGTACAGTAAATTGTTTTGTAACCATTGTTGTAGATGAAGTTGTAAAATTAGCAACGGTTTCATTGGCATCATTAAAATCGCCATCATGGTTATAGTCAATATAAACTGTCCAATATTCTGCATAAGCAGATCCATGATAACCTGATTTCCCTTTAAATCTATATTTATGTCCGGCAACGATATTGGTTGAAAGTGAAGTATAATCTGCGTATCCACCATTATCGCCACTCAAATTTGAAATAGATCCCAAAACAACTTTTTTAATGTATTCATAAGAAGTACTATTTCCTGATGATGCACAATAAGATCCGCCTGTACATCCTGTAGTTTGAAATGCACCGACACTGCTGTATGCACTACTGCTACTACTGCAAACACTCTGTACTTTAAATTGATAATTGGTACAAGAAGTCAAACCGGACAAATTGTAAGATGTCCCTGAAATTCCACTTACTGTTGTCCATGTTCCTGAAGAAGTAGCTTTCCATTGCAGGTTGTAACTTACAGCACCTGTATTACTCCATGATAATGTTGCACTTGTGGCCGTTAATGCTGAAGTTGAAAGCCCTGATGGAATAGTACATGTACCTCCGCCACCACCAGCAGCGCCAATACCTACTGCATGCCAGGCAT
>CAYXHX010000126.1:0-3275 GCA_964464835.1 uncultured Chitinophagaceae bacterium
CCAAGCGATTCTAAGGTCCCTAAAACTGCGCTAATATTAATTTGGGAATTCGCGGTGCCGTCAAGCCCAACCTGGATCGACACGCTTGAGCTTGCCGAGAGTAGGTTAACTCCATTGAACGTTGTTGCCACAGCAATTCGTTGAACAGCATTGTATAATTTATCTTGTAATGGTTTCACCAGTTTTTCCCTTTCTTTAAAAAGATCACCCTGGTAACCAAAACGCCTTTTCTGCAAGTCGCGAACTTCTTTTTCTTTATTGAACAATTCATCTTCCCTTTTCTTTTTCAAATCATCGGTGAGCATAAATTGTTCTGCATCATAATCTTTATACATTTTATCCAATGCAGCCTGCATATTATCAATTTCTTTCTGCCATTGTTCACTTGCCAATTGCAATTTTTTATCTGCATCCTGGTATTCAGGCATTTTATTCAAGATATATTTTGTATCAATCACTGCATACCGTTGGGCTTGTACAAATGTTGCAGAAAGTATAAATGCCAGTAGCAGAAGTAGGGGAATTTTTTTAAACATGTTCCTTTGTTTTTCGATAATAGCTGCAAAAATAGGGGAATTAGTCAGGTTCAAACCCTAACATAAATGTAAATCGGGATACGTCTTTTAATGATGTGTTCGGGCCATACCTGTCAAGCCCGATACCATAATCAAATCCAAGCAAGCCAAACATTGGTAGGAAGAAACGTAAGCCAACACCTACAGAGCGGCGCAACTGGAATGGGTTATAATCTTTAAATGAATACCATCCATTTGCGGCTTCAAAGAAAGTAAGGCCATAAATGGTACTTGTCGGGCTGGTACTGAATGGATAGCGCAGTTCCAGTGTATATTTATTAAATAAAGTAAAATATTGCGAAGCGCCTTGCTGATCCGGGTTAATGCGTGGATTGGAATTTTCATAAACCGGGTATCCTCTTTGTGAAATAATATCATATCCAAGCAATGCATAACTATTACTCAAACCTGCATCACCCACCTGGAATCTTTCAAATGGTGAAACGGGTAAATCTTTGTTATACCTGTCTATATAACCAAATTTAGCGGCAAACCTTAAAACCATTTGTTTATCCTTATCAGGGCCCATTGCTTTACCAATTGGCAAATACCAATCCCCGGTAAAACGCCATTTATAATATTCCACCCATTTATAAGGTTCAGATGAATTTTCAAGGCTCCGGTCAATTAATGAATATGGGGGAGTCAAAGCAAGGCTTAAAGAAAAATTTGATCCCGAACGTGGATATATCTGCTGATCCAATGAATACCTGTTCAGGGTAAATTTCACATTCATATTGTTGGAATAGCCATTATTAAACCCGGGTAAACTGGTAGGGCTTATTAAATAATTCCGCAATTGATACCGTGCAAAACTAAACTGGTAGCCAATGGAAAAATAATCATCCGGCCATTTAAGTTGTTTCTGAAGGCCAATAGAAAACCCGGTTGTTTTAAAGAATGAAGTGTCAGCCGCCGTTTTATCATACTGCCCGGTAAATGGATTATAAGCGTTGGCAAATTTCGTATTGAAAAAACTTACAGAGAACGCATTTCTTTTTTTACCACCCAACCATGGTTCCGTAAATGAAATGTTGTATGACCGGTAAGCGCGCCCATTACTTTGTACTCGCAAACTAAGTTTTTGTCCATCGCCCACCGGCAAAGGATCCCAGGCTTTTTTATTGAAAATATTGCGGATGGAAAAATTATTGAAAGTAATACCCACCGTCCCTGTTAAGCCAATTCCACCGCCAAAGCCCGCGCTCAATTCCAGTTGATCGCTTGATTTTTCAACTACACTCCAGGTCACATCCACAGTGCCATTATCAATATCGGGAACAATATTCGGGATAATTTTTTCCTGGTCAAAAAATCCCAGGTTGGCAAGCTCTCTTTGGGAACGTACTACATCAGTACGGCTAAATTTTTCCCCGGGCAGTGTACGCAGTTCACGGCGGATCACATGTTCTTTGGTACGGTCATTCCCGGTGATCAGGATATTTTTAAAGGTAGCCTGCGGGCCTTCTTTAATGCGGATTTCAAAATCAATGGTATCATTATATACTGCAGTTTCAATGGGATCCACAGAGAAAAATAAATAGCCATCATCCATATATAACCCGCTGATATCACCGCCTTCAGGCGCTAAGGTTTTTCCCAGTTTTTTATTCAAAAGTTCAGCGTTATAAATATCCCCTTTATGAATATTTAAAATAGATGCCAATAATGAATCGGGGTATTTGGTAGCCCCGCGCCAGGTAATATTGCCAAAATAATATTTATGCCCTTCATCTATTTTTATATCAATATTCATGTTGCCTTTGGCATTATAATACTGTGTATCTTTTACAATATTCGCATCCCGGAAACCAAGTGAATTATAATAATTGATGACATTATTTTTATCTTCTTCATATTTCGGTGCACTGAATTTTGCATTGGCAAAGAATTTCAATCGTATATAAGGATCCAATACCCTCTTGGTTTTGGAATAGGTCAAAAATCCTTTATCTTTCAGGTATTGGCTGAAAGTATATCTTTTTGGATCTGCAAGGCCACCTGCATCACTTGTGGGAAATAATGTGAGACGCGACATTTCTTTAGTGCCTTTCATTTGCTTTTTCAAATCCTGTTCACTCACTGTATTATCAATGAAATTGATTTGATTGATTTTTACTTTAATCCCTTTATCAATATTAAAAGCAAGTATAGCCGCATTTGCAGTTGATGTATCTTTTGTTTCTGTAATCGTAGTCTTTACTGTGCGGTAGCCTTTTTCATAATAATATTTTTCAATGCCATCTAATGCCGTCCGTTTCATACTTTCCGTAATCACTCGGCCAATTACCAGGCCTGATTTTGCACGAAGGTCTTCTGCATCGCTTTTATTAACCCCATTAAAAAAGAATTTGGATAAGCGAGGCCGTTCGGTCACAGCTATTTCCAGGTAAATATTATTACCCTCTAAACGGGTAATATAAATGGCGATATCACTAAAATAATTTTGTGACCAAAGTTTTGTAATAGCGCGTGAAAATGCATCTGTGCCTGGAATCGTAATTTCTTCACCCACACTTAATCCTGAAACTGAAATGAGTAATGCCTGGTCAAAAAATTTATTACCGGTAACGGTAATGTCGGCCACTTTATATTTATGAGGTGTTGGCTGATTAAAAATATTCAATAAAGTAGGGTCTAAGGAAGTAACGGGTACTGTATCACGCCCGGAATTGGGAAACTGTGCGATTGCAGGGCTTA
>CAYXHX010000126.1:3285-7348 GCA_964464835.1 uncultured Chitinophagaceae bacterium
CCAATATGCTTATGAAAAA
Organism: uncultured Chitinophagaceae bacterium; assembly: GCA_964464835.1. Lineage (GTDB taxonomy): Bacteria > Bacteroidota > Bacteroidia > Chitinophagales > Chitinophagaceae > JAFDXJ01. Next base: position 3,305 of record CAYXHX010000126.1, read on the forward strand.
AATAATAGCCCTGAAATAAGATGGCATTAATGTTTTTTTTGTTGTAAAACCGAAATCTTTTTTTTGCACTTGTTGGCAGTTATTTTATCCCATTTTATGGTGATAGGGCGGCAAATTAAAGGGAATAATCAGAATTGTTTCAAAACTGTTTGTTAAATCAGAATCATTTCAAAATGTGAGTTATAAAGATGCATGTTCCGCCTGCACCTGTTCACTTATTTTTCCGAACCTTCGTTCCCTTTGCTGGTAATCTATAATTGCAAGCCGAAGGTCATTTTTCCTGAAATCAGGCCAACGGGTTTGGGTAAAATATAATTCGGCATAAGCGAGCTGGTACAGCATAAAATTACTGATGCGGAATTCACCGCTTGTTCGAATCATTAATTCCGGGTCCGGAAAATCTTTTGTGCTCAGGTAATCATGTAAAGTATTGTCTGAGATATTTTGAGGGAGAATTTTACCTGCCATTGTATCTTCCACTATTTGGCGTATTGCCTGCTGAATTTCCCAACGGCTGCTATAGCTCAATGCCATAATCAAATTCAATCCTGTATTCCCGGATGTTTCATGGAGAGCCTCCTGTAATTCTTTGAATGCATTTTCAGGTAGCATTTTAACATCGCCAATTACATGTAAGCGGATATTGTTTTTATTTAGAGTAGGGACTTCGGCTTTAATGGTATCCACCAATAATTCCATCAGGCCGGAAACTTCATCTTCCGGGCGTTCCCAGTTTTCTGTACTGAATGCATAAAGCGTGAGGTAGCCGATACCCAATTCTGCTGCACCTTCCACTACATCGCGTACACTTTCCACGCCATTGTAATGGCCGTATAAACGGTCGTGGCCTCTTTCTGTTGCCCACCTGCCATTGCCATCCATGATGATGGCGATATGTTTTGGTAATCGGGTAAGGTCAATTATATTCTCTGTTTCCTGCATAAAAATGCGATTGAAAAAAAGTAAAGTTAGTGCAATTGAAATTTAATAGATTGATAAAAAAATGAAACTTGATATAGTTGTCGCCAAATTTTTTTAAAGACAGTTGAAAAAAAAATGACTTATGTATGTTTGAACCTTATTTTTGCATTACAAAACTTTGCATATGGAAGCAAGAAAATCAACCCTCAAGTATTGGATTTATTTTTTTATTTGGTTAGCCATTATCATTACATTATTCATCGTGTATCGTCAATTTTTCTGGATTGCGCTTCCGGGTGTTTGTACATACTTTGTTCTTGCTATGGATATTATGTAAAAACAAAAGTGCAATGCTTTCCTGTTTTCCCTTGAAAATAGAAACCTTTTAATGCTGAAGCACTTAAAATTAGATTTCGTTTGCACAAACATTTTTCATACTTAAGATATTCTCGAAAGTCTTTTTAAATTTTCCCAATCACATACATGGCATTCATGTCGGGAGTTTTGCTGCCGCCTTTATTTTCTAAGGTGATGGCAAAGGCTTGTGCTTGTGGCATATTTTTCATTTTACACATTCCATCTGTACAATTTTGTAACATTCCGGCATCTACAGGTTTGCCATCTACAATAGCCCATAGTTGGTATTCTTTACCTGAAGGAGCTGCAGTAAGTGTAGGCATTAAAAAAACTTCATTTGTTTTTGTATCCCAAAAAATGGTTGCGGTATTATTTTCTTTCCCGGGTAAACCTCTTAACTGTGTAATTTTCATATCCGGGTTTCCCAGCATTTTGAGTTTATTCTCGAGAGAATTGAATTTTGTTTTGTATAAATCATTATTTGCCTGGAGTGTATTATTATTTAAAACCAAGGCCTCATAATTACTTTTTGTTTCCTGGTAATTGGAGTAAAAATAATAATTGAGCGCTACGCTCGATAAAAGTAAAATGATAGATGCAACAGCTGCATATTTCCAGAAGCTAAAAACTTTTGTTTTCTCATGCTTCGGTATTACAGGAATATTTGATTCTTTCGATGCATCCGCTTTTTTTACAGGTTGTTCATGGATAAATTCGTTTTGCAATGCAGCAAACAATTTTTCGCGGGATCCGGCAGGGGGTGCAATGGCATTATCCTGTGCGTTTTTTTCCAGCAACAATTCGAAATCTAAAATTGCTTTTTTTATTTCCGGATGTTGTACTGATAAAGCTTCGAGGCTCATCGCTTCTTCCTGAGAAGCAAGCCCAAGCACATAGCTTTCAATAATTCCACTTTGTATGTATTCCTCTATATTCACGTTTAGTTATATGGTCATTATTTTGCGTAATTCTTTCAAAGCTGCGCGCAGCCTTGTTTTGATTGTACCGATTGGCAGATTCAACATCTTTGATATTTCTTCCTGAGTAAATCCCTGGAAATAGGAAAGTTCCAATGGTTCTTTCCATTCAACTTTTAATGTGTGTACCATCCTGCGCAGTCCGATATGGTCAATATTAATAATTTCTTTTCCACCTGCATCATATACGTCTTCTGTAAATGCACGGTTTTTTTGTGCATTCTTATAACTTTTATTTCTCAGTTTATCTATGGAGGCATTCCTGCTAATATTCAGCATCCATGTAAATAATCGTCCTTTTGATGCATCATACGAACTTATTTGATTCCATATTTTTATAAAAACATCTTGTAAAACATCTTTCGCAATTTCCCGGTCTGGAATAATACTTACAATTAATTGGAATAATGCGCCTGAATAATTATCATACAGATATTCGAATGCCTGTTGTTGGCGTTGTTGTAACAACATTACCAATTCTTCTTCACTATATTTTGTGTTTCTGGGCATACGGTTGCTGAAATTACAGCATTAAGTTTAATAAACCAAACTCTTATAAGAAGCTACATCCATTAATCCATCAAGGTCTGCTTTATTTTTTATTTTTATTTTAATCATCCAGCCCTTTCCATAGGGATCTGTATTTACCAATTCAGGTTCTTTTTCCAAATCGGCATTTACTTCCAAAATTGTTCCGGCAACAGGTAAAAATAAATCGCTTACTGTTTTTACGGCTTCTACCGTTCCAAAGAGTTCCCCTTCTGCTAATTCTTGTCCTACAGTAGAAACATCAACGTAAACAATATCTCCGAGTTCGCCTTGCGCAAAATCCGTAATGCCGATCAATGCATTTTCTTCGCCATCCATCTTAATCCATTCATGATCTTTTGTGTAATGTAAATTTTCCGGGAAATTCATATTGAAGGTTTTTTGTTGTCAGAAATTGTTTTAAAAGTAAATAGAAAAATTAATTCAGCAATTTTATTTTCATACGTACATTTTTCAATGGCCGGTCATATTGGTTGGTTGCCAAAGCAGCAATTTTATCAATTACATCCATGCCTTTTATAACCTGGCCAAAAACGGTATAATTTTGATCAAGCATGGGCGTACCACCAATTGTTTTATATACTTTTCTTTGTGCATCCGTATAGTAAAAAGAAGGATTTTCCATACGGATATTGCATTCAATATTATTGAGCTGTTCATCACTTATCTTTTTTCCCTGTACAATATAAAACTGGCAATTGCTACTTGCTTTCAGAGGATTATCATCTCTTGCTGCAGCGAGTGCGCCTTTTTGATGAAATAATGTTTTATTAAATTCTGCCGGAATCCTGTCACCAATGGCTTCTCCTGCTCCAAGCATGGCAAGGCTGTCTGCATTTTTACTGTTGGGGTCACCTCCCTGAATCATGAAGCCCTGGATTACCCGGTGAAATAATAAACTGTCATAAAAATGTTCTTTCACCAATTTTACAAAATTATCCCTGTGCAACGGAGTAGAGTCTGATAACTGTATGATAATATTCCCATAATTGGTACTGATTTGCACCATTACCGGTTTATGTATGGGTTTTGATGTTGTTTTTCCGGATTGAGAAAAGCCTGTTATTCCGATACATAAAGCCACAATGGCCAATATTTTTTTTTGCATAAAATTTTTTAGATTTCCTGTTGTTGAAAATAAAATAAAATAAAGTCTTTCAAAAAATTTTCCTGTTCCAATAATGAAGTGGCCGGCAATTCTTTCAATTGTGTGAAATGAGGCCAACCGTCTTCATCCGTT
>CAYXHX010000127.1:0-7307 GCA_964464835.1 uncultured Chitinophagaceae bacterium
GACCAAGATATTTTGCCATATACACAAGCGACACTTGACTATTTAACCAAATGGCTACAGAAATATAAAATCAAGTTCAAAGCAATACTTGACAAAAATGATTTTGTACTTGAAAACAAAGATTGCTTTCAAGTATCTGCGACACTTTTTTCTGAACCACAAAATGCCATTTACGATATTGTAATTTCCAATCCGCCATATTTCAAAATACCTAAAGAAGATAAACGGGCAACTGTAGCAAAATCTATTGTTTGGGGGCAACCAAACATTTACTCAATCTTTATGATAGTTGCTACAAAACTTCTAAAAAAAGGAGGCGAACTTATATTTATTACCCCAAGAAGTTTTGCATCAGGTAATTATTTCAGAGCTTTTCGTGAAGCCTTCTTTCAGGAAATTGAAATAGAACATATTCATTTGTTCGGTTCAAGAACTGACACATTTGACCGTGATAGTGTTTTACAAGAAACATTAATTCTGAAAGGGGAAAAGAAAAAATTTAGCAGACATCTACCTTCAATACTTGTAACACATTCTAACGGAATACGAGACATTGATAGCTTTACTGAAAAAATTTATAACGCCGATGAGTTGATTGACTTCAACTCAAAAGAAAAAATCATTCATCTTCCAACAAATGAAACAGACGATAAAGTAATCAAGCTGTTTAAATCATGGGCAGGCAGTTTACGTCAATACGATATTCAAATCTCAACAGGCCCAGTTGTTTCATTCAGGGCAACTCAATACTTGTTTGAGCAATATCAAAATGGAACAGTTTTTTTAGTCCCATTGTATCAGCTTATCAATACATCCAAAATGCAATTTGAATGGCCTGTTGCTAAAAGAAATAAACCTCAATACATTCAACTTTGCGAAGAAACCAAATCGCTTTTGCTTCCGAATAAGAATTATGTTTTCCTTCGCCGCTTTAGTGCAAAGGACGATAAGAGCAGGTTGGTTGCAACTCCTTATTTTGTTGACATTACCCAAGCAGAATATATCGGGGTCGAAAATCATCTCAATTACATTTACAGGCCTAAAGGGCATCTTGAAAGAAATGAAATATTAGGACTTGCTGCTTTATTAAACAGTAATCTTTTTGATACATATTTCAGAACCTTCAACGGAAACATAAATGTGAGTGCGACCGAATTAAGGGAAATGCCTTTACCTCCGTTAGAAGATATAAAACAAATTGGCAACCAAATAATATTGCTAAACGACTTTACACAATCAAAGGTTGATGAAATCATAAACAACTACTTTGATATAGAACATATATTCGCTTATGAGCAAAATTGATGAAGCAAAAGAAATCCTTAAAGAATTAGGGTTGCCAGCAGCACAGCAAAATGAAATTTCAGCCTACACATTGCTTGCCCTTTGTGATATTAAGCCCCGTGCTAATTGGAGCAAGGCAACTAAAGCAAGTTTAAAAGTTTCAAAAGGCATCATGACATTTTGCAAGGAAATTTACAAAAAGGAATATGCTCCTAATACAAGAGAAACGTTTCGCCGCCAAGTGCTGCATCAATTTGTTCAAGCAAGAATAGCTGACTACAATCCTGACAATCCTACTCTACCTGTTAATAGCCCCAATGCTCATTATGCAATAACAAACGAAGCACTTGATGCCATTAGAACATTCGGAACAAAAGCGTGGAAAGAAGCATCAGAAAGATTTAAGTCGGAAGTTGGCGAACTTTCAAAGAAATACTTAAAAGAGAGAAAGCAAAATTTAATTCCCGTAAAATTAAGTAACGGTAAGACACTTAAACTTTCTGCTGGCAAACATAATGTTGTGCAAGCTGCAATCGTTCAAGATTTTGCCGCACGGTTTGCAAATGGCAGCGAAGTTCTTTATTTGGGCGATACTGCAAACAAAGACCTATATGTTGATAAGAAAGTTTTAAAAGAAATAGGCATATCAATTACAGAACATAGCAAGTTACCAGACGTAGTTCTATTTGACAGAAAGAAAAATTGGCTTTACTTAATTGAAGCCGTTACTTCTCATGGGCCTGTTTCTCCAAAACGAATTGTTGAATTAGAGGAATTGCTCAAAGACTGTAAAGCAGGTAAAGTTTATGTTTCGGCATTTCCTGACTTTGCAGAATTTAAAAAGCATTCGACAAACATTGCATGGGAAACAGAAGTCTGGGTTGTAGATTTCCCTGAACACATGATACATTTTAATGGCGACCGTTTTATTGGTCCGAGATAAACCAATGGATTAAAAAAGGGTATTCATTTGCAATAAAATAAAACGTAATAATCCACCTGAATGTATGCATAGTCTTTTTAAAAACTCCATTTTAAAGTCAAACAAGGATAATAATAACTTTAAAAACATTGACTATAAACGGGTAAGAAAAATTAAGTTTTTGACTCCAACTCAATTCCTTGATAAAAAATAGAGCCACTTACCAGTATGCAACATACTTCAGCAACATTTTAATTTCTTCATGTAGAACTTTTCATTTAAGCTTTTATCATTAGCCTATTGCCCTCTAAGGCCATAGAGGGCAATAGGCTATTCCTTCCACTCCACAAACTACTTCATCACCTCCAACGCCTTTTGCACCACAGCATCAAAATGATTATCTATTTCATAGTATCCTTGTGTACGCCAGATTTGACGTGCAAGCAAAGCTTGCATTTTTTCCAGTAAAGTTGTTTTGGCAATTGTTGGGACATGCGTGAGATCAACAGAGTCTTTTTTTGCAAATGCTACTAAAGCATTCCATTCTTTTTCGCCCGGTTTAAATTGTGTAAATAATTCCTTCGGTGATTTCATGTTTTGAAACAAACTTTTATTTTGCAAAAAATAATGATACACAAAATTATTCAGCGCGCCTTTCATATACAATTGAATCACTTCATGCGGTTGTGCTGTTGTATCAATCGGAACAAAAATATCCGGTGTAATGCCACCGCCACCATATACTAAATGGCCGCCAGGGGTTTTATACGCTTTTCCAATTGGGCTTGTTGTATCTCCATGAACCACTTCTCCATCTTCAAAACGGTGTATTATTTCTTCTTCATATTTATCTTTTCCATTGGCATAAGATTTTTGAACACTCCTGCCAAGTGGTGTATAATACCTGGCAACCGTAAGCCTCAATGCACCACCATCTGATAATGGAAACTGTTGTTGTACAAGGCCTTTACCAAAACTTCTGCGGCCAATAATTGTAGCGCGGTCCCAATCCTGTAAAGCGCCGGCAAGAATTTCACTTGCACTCGCAGAAGTACCATCAATCAATACAGCTAATTTTCCTTTTTCAAACATACCATCTTTTAATGCACGAATTTCTGTTGGCGCTACTTTATCGCCTTTTGTATAAACAATCATTTTATTATCATCAATAAATTCATCTGCAATATTCGTTGCTTCTGTAAGTATGCCGCCACCATTTCCACGAAGATCTAAAATCAATTTTTCCATTCCATTTCCATGCAGGCTATCCAATTTTGACATAAACTCACGGTAGGTAGTTTCTGAAAATTTATTGATATGGATATAGCCGGTTTGCGGCGCAATCATATAAGCAACATCTACAGATGGTAGCGGGATGATTCCACGTTCAACGTTGAAGGAGGTGATTTTCCCATTTCTTAAAACACTTATTTTTACATTGGATTTTCCCGGGCCTCTTAATGTTTTCGAAATATCATTTGCTTTTAAACCAACACCGGATAATTTTATTGTATCATTTACAGTAAGTATTTCATCGCCTACCTGCATGCCGGCTCTGTATGCCGGGCCGCCTGCAATTACATTCATCACGTTTACAGTATCATTAAAAATTTGAAACTCTATACCAATGCCCTGGAAATTTCCCTGCATATCCTCATTCACACGTTGCAATTCACGTGCAGGTATATAAATGGTATGCGGATCTAAATGCGCAAGCATATCATTGATGGCACTTTCCTTCAGGCTGTCAATGGATACGGGATCTACATAATCCTTCTGGATGATGTTTAATATTTCCTGTAACGAATTTGTTTTTGTATTGGTTAGAAACCTTACGCCACCATTTGTATTGGCCTTCAATTGGTAACCAATCCACATGCCTACCACCATCACGATGGAAAAAAGGAAAGGCATCCAGGTCTGTAATTTTTTACTTGCCATACATATTCGTACTTTATAACTATTATTGCTAAAGCGCGAATATCAATATTTATGTTTAAAGATAAAATTTTTAAATATGGACGGTAACCGGAAGCAGTTCGTGTAATTCATAAAAGAATAAATAATGCCTGTAAAATTAATCGCTGATAGCGGCTCCACCAAATGCGCATGGATACTGCTTTCGGGAAAAAAAATACAAAAAATCTCAACTGCAGGTTTGAATCCCTATTTTTTGGACAAGCCTGCTATCAGGAAAATAATAACCGGGGAGCTTACCGGCCAAATGAAATCAATGCCGGATGAAATCTATTTTTACGGAACTGCAATGGGCCTTGCAGAAAACAGGCATTTGATAAAATCAACGCTGACTGAAATTTTCCCATCAGCAAAAATTGATGTACAAACAGATATTCTCGCAGCGGCACGTGCAGTTTGCGGCAATTCAAAAGGCCTTGCAGCTATTTTGGGTACAGGTTCATCCGTTTGTTTTTATAATGGCAAAAAAATTTCAAAAAATAGGCCGGGCTTGGGTTACATTCTTGGGGACGAAGGAAGTGGCGCTTATTTGGGAAAAAAAGTAATTCAACATTTTTTGTACGAAACATTTGATGATGCATTAATGAAACGTTTCCAAAGTCAATTTAAAACCGATAAAGGAAACATTCTATCGCAAGTGTATTCAATGCCTTTACCCAATAAATATTTGGCCACTTTCGCATTATTCCTTGCAGCAAACAGGGGGCATTTTATGGTTGAAAATATTTTGGAAGATTCATTTCGGGATTTCTTTTCCTTGCATATAGATACTTTTAAAGAAAGTAAAAAATACCCTATCGGTTTTGTAGGCAGTATCGCATTTGGGTTTAAGGATGTATTGGAAAATTTATGCGGGGAATATGGTTTTATCATGGCAAAAATTATACAATCACCTTTGGAAGGGCTGATTGATTATCATCATTAAAAATGAAGTTTGTGTTGAGATCCTATGAATTTGCAGAAATAACTAAATGCCTGAAATGGTATATTTGCACACAAAAGAAATTACATTTTGCCCCGAGAACCATTTAAGAAAAGCCCGGATTATTTATCCAAAAAAAATATTATTACCGGGCGCAACCCGGTAACAGAAGCTTTACGTGGCGATGCCAAAATTGATAAACTTTTATTGTATAAAAATGCAAGCGGGGATTCTATCAATGAAATCAAGCGCTTGGCAAAAGCAAAAAATATTCCTGTTCAATATGTACCGAATGAAAAATTGAACAGCCTTACAAATATTTTGCACCAGGGAATTATAGCTTTTAAATCTTCCGTAACGTATACTGATTTGCAACAAACCATTGATTTTGTTAATTCAAAAGGAGAGCCTGCCTTGCTGCTGATGCTTGATGGGATTACTGATGTGCGCAATATCGGCGCGATTGCAAGAACGGCTTTGTGCTATGGTGTACATGCCATCATCATTCCGGAAAAAGGGGTAGGAGCTTTGCAGGAAGATGCCATGAAAAGCAGTGCAGGCGCATTGGAACAAATCATGATTTGCCGTGTAAGGCATTTATTGGATGGCATTGAAACCTTGCAATTGAATGGCATCAGCATATTTGCAAGCGCCATGAATGGAGCTAAAAAATTAGATGAAATGTATTTTAGAGATCCATGTTGTATTGTTATGGGTAACGAAGGAACAGGTATTCAACAAACAGTTGAAAATAAAGCAGACACCACTTTTTTTATTCCCATGAATAAAAGATTTGATTCGTTGAATGTATCCGTTGCGGCAGGTATCATTTTATATGAAGCAGGAAAACAACGTAGTTGAAAATTTCCTGTACAATGAATATTAAAAAGTTTAGAAAATGATTCAGATTATTGAATGCCCAAGAGATGCTATGCAGGGATGGCCGCATCAGATTTCTACAGAGAATAAAATTAATTACCTCAATGCATTGTTGGAAGTAGGATTTGATACCCTTGATTTCGGAAGCTTTGTTTCCCCGAAAGCAATCCCACAAATGGCTGATACCGTAAAGGTTTTAGAAGGATTGAAGTTGGATAATTCTGCTACTAAATTACTCGCAATTATTGCGAATGAAAGAGGCGCTCAAGAAGCTGCTGCACATGAAGCAATAGCATATCTCGGTTTTCCTTTTTCTATTTCTGCAGAATTTCAACAGCGCAATACAGGTAGTTCGCCTATTGAAAGTATGGCACGTATTGAAGCTATTCAAAATACTTGTATTCAAAAAACTAAGCAATTGGTTGTTTACCTGAGTATGGCTTTCGGTAATCCGTATGGTGATTTGTACAATGAAGAAATATTGATGTATTGGGCGAATGAAATGGCAAAGAGAAATATTTCCATTATTTCTTTGGCAGATACAGTAGGGCTTGCTTCTGCAGAACAAATCAAGTTTGCTTTGGAAACATTGATTCCATTGTACCCGGGAATTTCTATTGGTGTGCATTTACATTCCTCTGCCGATAACAGGAAAGAAAAGCTGGAAGCCGCATTGCAAGCCGGTTGTGAACGATTCGATGGCGCATTAAAGGGATTTGGCGGCTGCCCGATGGCGCAGGATGATTTGGTTGGAAATATGCCTACCGAATATATGATTGATTATTTTGAAAGTAAAAACATTCCACTTCAACTCAACCGGCAAAAAATAAATGAATGTTTAATGATGGCTGCTGAAATATTTACCTGATGCTTTTTAATTTACCCCTTCATATAAAAAAATTAGAACCACCATTAAAATATGAGGATAGGATTTTATTAATGGGTTCATGTTTTACGGAACATATTGGTGGCTATTTGGCTGCACATAAATTCAATATTTTACAAAACCCGAATGGGATTGTATTTGAACCACAGATGCTCTGCCAAAGCATCCAGGATTATATGGATAAAAAAATATTTTCCGATGCAGATCTTGTTTATGAAAATGAACGATGGCATAGCTGGGACCTTCATAGTGTTTTTTCCGATCCTTCAAAAGAAAAAGTATTGCAACTGGCCAATTCTTCCTGTGAAAAAGCACATCATTTTTTAAAAAATACTGATTGGCTGATACTTACTTTCGGGACATCATTTTGTTATAAACTAAAAGATCAAAACCGCATTGTGGCCAATTGCCATAAAGTTACTGCAACTCAATTTGAA
>CAYXHX010000128.1:0-1858 GCA_964464835.1 uncultured Chitinophagaceae bacterium
ATCACTTCTATATTCGTTTCCATTTATATTACTCGTAGAGGTTACAGGCCGGCTGTGAGTTGTCCTAATGAAGCCATTTTTGCGGATTCCACCAATTGAGATTGGGTACTTTTAAGATCGAGAATTGCTTCCCCCAATTGCAAATTTGATTTTTCCAATTCACCGGTTCGTTCGTGTACTTCTTGCTCCAGTAAAATATTTTGTTCTTTTATCAGCATTTCTTTTTCAAGTGAAACCTGTAAGACATAGTTCTGTGATAGTTCTTTTTCTTTTTGCATTGTATTGATGCGGTCAGTCAATGCCACAGAGAGTAATACCGTTTCAATTGCGGAGCCAAGGTATAATACATACGTTGTAAAATCATTGCTTGGTATTATACCCAAATTGCGCAAACTGAAAATGACCAGCGCTACGCAAAATGTAATCCAGGAAATGAAAAAGAAAAAAGCCGGCCTGTAACCTCTACGAGTAATATAAATGGAAACGAATATAGAAGTGATACCCGCAAAAAGGCTATTGATATTGATGATAAAATAACTTGCATTATTAAAGCCTGATAGAGAAAAAATAATTGCAAGGCCATACAATAAAATAAAGCCAATATAGATTTTATGCGCAATAGGTGTGAATTCACGTGTTCGCATGAGGAGCATAGCAAAGATAATCCCGAAAATTGCAGCAAAGGATGTAGTTAACGGAACAGCATATAAATTAAAATCAGGCGTATTATTCCATAAATATTTAAAAGCATACCCGGCTAAGGTATATTGTGCCAGGCCTAATAAAATAATATAAAGAATATAAAATAAATAATTCTTGTCTTTAATAGAAATGAATAAAAATAAATTATAGAAAAAAACTGATAACAAAATGCCTAAATAAGCGCCCAATATGAATGATAGCCGGTTAATTGCTTTATTGATAGCTCCATTGGAACCTACGAAAAATGCAAGAACAACCGGATGCTTCGAATCTATACGTAAATAGTATGTTTTGGTTTCGCCGGCCCGTAGATTCAAATTAAATTTTATGGGAGGTTCAATATTTTCATATTTTGAAAAAACCTGTTTATCGGGATCTGTGATAAGTTGTAAAGAATCATTTACAATTGTGTATAAATGAATGTCCGTGATATTGGTGTATTGCATCCATGCATTCAGGCTTGTTTCCTGCGTATTATTTTCTAAAGTAAAGCTGGCCCAAACAATACTGTCCGATACGCCAAAAAATGGGATAGCCGCTTCACTCTGTTGAAAATAATTTTGTAATTCCAGGATCTGGCCTTTTGAAATATCTTTTGCAACCCGATCATATTTCATGTACTTCCCGATCAATACGGCTTTTTGTATATCGGTATAATGTATTACCGGCTGCGTAAATACAATATTATATTGTAAGCAGAAAAAAATGAAAACAAATGCGGATCGTAGTTTTGGACTCATAGGATTTGCCTGCAATTATTTAATAAATCTACCAAATAAATGGAAATAACCTCTTGGTTTTTTGGGAAAATTGCACATATTCATTTCCAAAATATTGAACAAGCGCTTTTTCTTCTGCATGGATGCGCACAACATAACAACTGCACATCAATACTGTTGCCACTACTATGCTAATATATGCATTTAAAAAAACTGCACAACCTACAATAGATAAAAATGCGCCAAGATAACTTGGATGCCTTACAATTTTGTATGGCCCTGAAGTAATTAAAGTTTGTTTTTGTTGTACAACCACAGTAGCTGTAAAATATTTTCCCAATGTAAGAATTGCCCATACACGAATGATGATCCCCAACACTATCATGCACAATCCAATAATTGTGATTGTATCATTCGATTCATAAGCAGGGAAATTG
>CAYXHX010000128.1:1933-6895 GCA_964464835.1 uncultured Chitinophagaceae bacterium
ATAAAATAGAAAATTTATCTTCTTCTTTATTTTCTTTTGTTTCTTTCATACTGAAAGCAGGCTGTGTGAGCCAAATACAACATGCGGCTATGATGAGTGTTATCGTTTTGTAATGCAGCAATAATTCAGGATAAAAAAGAAACGGGAGAATATTTAAAATGAACACAGCAAAGGCTGTAAATACAATTTTTTTCATTCCTGGATAATTTTAAGAGGAGCTTCTTTCCCCAATACAAATTCATCCTTAAATGCATTGGGAAGCAACAGGTCATTCTGCACCACCATATCCAAATTTTTAAACGGCGATTTTTCGTGCGTTGTCATAGTGAGGTTATTCCGCATAGAAAATACTTTTGCTTTTTCACGGGGATGGCAAAGTGGAATATTGACTGCATCTTCCAATACAACTGCAGTTGCGAGCAAATCAAATTTCGGGTAATAAAAAGTGCCTTCATTCCCCACTTCCTTTAATAATCGGCTGCCCAGCCATTTATGAAAGCGTAATGTAAATGGCGAACAGAGAAAGAACAATGATTGCAATCCTAATTGCTCCAGTAAAACAATGGCTGCGCGTGTTGGAAATAAACTTCCTATTCCAAAACCCGCAACTTCAATGGAATTCCAAAGCCCGCATAATTCTGCAGTACCATATTGGGCATACTTTTTTACTACATCCCGAATTTTTGGATCCATGTCTTCTGTTGCTATTTCTATTGGTAATTTTGATTTGCCATCTACACAATGAATGCGTACACCGCCAAACAACTTTTCGCGGTCAAGTGATTCTACTACCACAACAAAAACAGACGTGTCATACATCCAGGCATCTGTAGAAGAAGTTACTTTTTCGATTCCATGATTTTCCAAAACTTTTCTATGCCCAAAAATAAATTTCTGGCAGGTTTCCGGATCATCTGTTGCACGAAATGCACGAATACGAATTTCAGATATCATAGGAATAATTGGGGATGGGGGTTTTTTAATTTATCTGACTTATCCGCAAATATAACATTTTGTTGTTTTTCATAAAAATTGTTTATTTTCAATTTTTAAACACCTGCTAAGACTATGATAACTGTACTGTATATTGATGATGAAGCACATAATTTAGTTGGCTTCAAGGCATCATTCCGCCGGGATTTCCGCATTTTTACTGCCGAATCTGCTGAAGAGGGAAGAAAAATCCTGGAGCAGGAAGATATTCATGTAATATTAAGCGATCAGCGGATGCCGAAAATTACCGGTATTGAATTTTTTGAATCCATCATTCATGACTTTCCTGATCCCATCCGCATTTTAATTACAGGTTATACAGACATTAATGCTGTAATTGACGCTATTAACCGCGGGCAGGTTTATAAATACCTTACCAAACCCTGGTATGAAAATGAAGTGAAAAATTTTATTGAAAAAGCATACGAGGTATTCCGGCTTCGCAGGGATAATATTATGCTAACCAATAAATTGATTGACGTAAATAAAAAATTGGAATTCCTGGCTCGCCAAAGCCTTTTGTCATAAAAAGTGACGCACTGTCAGCAATTTTTTTTTGCACATGTTTTATGGCTATGTGTGTAAGTCATTTTGCTTCATTCACCATTTTGGAATTAAATTTGCCCCTTCGGAATATCTTTTAATAATTAAATTGAACAAACATGGCATTAGAATTTACAGACGCGAATTTCCAGTCAGATGTGTTGGATAGTAACCAATTAACGGTTGTGGATTTCTGGGCGGAATGGTGTGGCCCTTGCCGCGCAATTGGCCCGGTGATTGAAGAACTTGCAAAAGAATATGATGGGAAAATAAAAGTAGGAAAAGTAAACGTGGATCAAAATCCCAATACAAGTGTGCAATTTGGCATTACATCTATTCCGGCCATTTTATTTATTAAAGATGGCAAAGTAGTAGATAAACAAATTGGCGCAGTGCCAAAAGCAATGCTTGATAAAAAAATAAAAGCACATTTATAATCCCCGCCTGATTTTCTATTTTTTTATAAAATATTGGAAATACAAAAAGGTTGTTTCAATTTATAACTTGAGACAACCTTTTCTTTACCTGTAATAATTGATAAGAGAAAACTTAATAACCGAAGACTGCAGGTAATTTCCTTCTTATAGGCTTTTGAAATTGGAAACATGAATATTATGCCGCTTTATACAGCGCTATCAATATAGCACACGCATACTTTTAAATATTTACCATATACTGGTAAATATTTTTACTTGAATATATATGAAGAAAGCCTTTGATGCACTTATTGCAAAGGTAGAAACGCGCTATCTTTTTTGCATTATCTTTTTAGAAATTTCTTTACATCAATTGTCTTTAAATTTTTCAACTTGCCACTTGACAGTTTTTAAAACCATTGAAACAATTTCAGATTTATTCCAATAATTATTTAAACAATTTCGCGGCTCAAATTTTAAATCTCTTTATATGAAAAGAACACTATTACTTAATTTTTTTATATTGATGGCAGCGGCAACTCAGGCACAAGCCATTCAGGGAAACGTATTGGATGGCGAAGGGAAAAATGTTGAAAATGCAACTGTGAGCCTAATAAAATTAAAGGATTCATCTGTTGCAAAATTTTCTGTAACAAATAAAAATGGAACATACACATTTAATGAAATTCAAATAGGCCAATATTTTGCAAAAATTTCATTTGTCGGCTATGATACTGCTTATACCGGAATTATCAATTATGCAAAAACAGATTTCTCAGTTCCGCCAGTGGTTCTCATAAAATCAAGTGCAGCACTACAAGGCATTACAATTGTTACTAAAAAGCCATTGATTGAAGTAAAAGCTGATAAAACAATTTTAAATGTTGCAAACACGATCAATTCAATAGGAAATGATGCCTTGGAATTGTTAAGAAAATCGCCTGGTGTAATGATTGATAAAGATGAAAATATTTCCTTAAGTGGAAAAAATGGGGTAAATATTTTTATAGATGGGAAGCCATCTCCTTTATCAGGAACTGATTTAAGTAATTATTTAAAAACTTTGCAATCTTCACAAATTGATGCAATTGAAATTATCAATAATCCTGGAGCCAAATATGAAGCAGAAGGAAATGCAGGAATTATCAATATCAGGTTGATAAAAAATAAAACTTTTGGCACAAATGGATCTGTAAGCGCCGGATTCAATACCGGGAATTATCAGCGGTATAATGGAAGCATTAATCTCAATCATCGGTCAAAAAAATTCAACATTTATGGAATGTATAATTATAGTGACAACCACAGCGGGAATTATATGAATATGTACAGGGTACAACTCGATACCGTTTTCAATCAAGTTACCAAAATGGAAAACAATAATTCAGGGAGTGGTTTTAAAGCGGGAATTGATTTTTATATCAATAAGAATAATACAATAGGTTTTATGGCAAATGGCAATTACACTACTTCCGAGTTGAATTCAAATACGAATACACCATTTGGATATATGGGTAGTATTGATAAAATTTTAGTTGCAAGCAATCATAACACGAGTAAAAAAGACAATACAAATTTTAACCTGAATTATCGCTATGCCGATACCTCCGGACGGGAATTAAATATAGATGCAGATTATGGAATTTTCGATCTTTCTTCCAATCAACTTCAGCCGAACTATTATTACGCTCCTGATGGCACAACACTCCTCAACGAGTACATTTATAATATGATCGCGCCCTCTACTATTGATATTTATTCTGCGAAAGCCGATTATGAACAAAACTTTGCGAAAGGGCGTTTGGGAATTGGGGCTAAATCATCTTATGTTACAACTAAAAATAATTTTGAGCGATATAATGTATTCACGAATATAAAGATTATGGATACATTGAAAAGCAACAATTTTAACTACAATGAAAATATCAACGCAGTATATGCAAACTATAACCGCCAGTTTAAAGGAGTGATGATTCAAGCTGGTTTACGTATTGAAAATACATATTCACAAGGAATTTCAAGTGGTTTTATGAAGGATGACCTAAATTATCTTCCCTATGATTCAACCTTTACAAAAAAATATACAGACTTCTTCCCAAGTGCTGCTATTACTTTTAATAAAAATGTCATGAATCAATGGAGTATAAGTTATAGCAGGCGGATTGACAGGCCGCAATACCAGGATTTAAACCCTTTTGAATTTAAACTTGATGAATATACTTATATGAAAGGGAATACTCAATTGAATCCTCAATACACAAATAGCTTTTCATTGACAAATACCTATAAATACAAGCTTACAACTACGCTTACTTACAGTCATATTGATGATGTCTTTTCAAGAATTATAGACACGGCAGACAAATCAAAAACATTTATGACCAAGAAAAATTTGGCAAACCAGGATATTGTTAGCCTTAATATCAGCTATCCTTTTTCATATAAATGGTATAGTGTATTTGCAAATTTAAACAGCTATTACACACATTATAAAGCAGATTTCGGAGCAGGAAGAACAATTAATCTTGATGCATTTGCAGTTAATTTATATGCACAACAATCTTTCAAATTAGGTAAAACTTCCACCTTTGAATTAAGCGGGTTTTATAATTCCCCATCTATATGGCAAGGGACGTTTAAAAGCAAATCTATGTGGAGCCTGGATGCAGGTTTGCAACAAACTTTATTAAAAGGGAAAGCAACTTTGAAAGCATCCGTAACTGATATTTTCAAAACAATGAAATGGAGCGCTACCAGTGATTTTGCAGGACAATATATTCGTACAGATGGAGGATGGGATAGCAGGCAATTTAAATTAAATTTCACATACAACTTTGAGTTAAACCAATCATTTTATTAATGTAGTTTTTTCTTAATAAGTTTCTATTTAAAAAGAATTTAATTTTATGGAATCCCAATTCTTAACTTTCATAAAATTTTTAGCAAAAAAAACTAAAATCCTAAAGCAACAAATGCTTCTGCCTTTTTAATTTATTACAAAGTATAATAA
>CAYXHX010000128.1:6905-7213 GCA_964464835.1 uncultured Chitinophagaceae bacterium
AGAGTCGGAGGCATGGATTCAGGTGGAATGAGTGGAGGTGGTAAATAAAATTTTACTGGATATAAATTATAAAGGTTGTCTCAAAATAAAATATGAGACAACCTTTTTTTAACTATAGCATCACTAAAACAAAAAACTAAAAATGTAAACTGCCCTGGTAAAAATCCAGGATTTTTGTTCTTAACTCAAAATCATACTTTGCACTGATACCATTTTGCTGCGATTGGAATAAGTTATTTTTGGCTATTAAATATTCTACAGATGTAATCACACCTTCTGTAAACTTTGCTTCTGCAATGCGGAATGAT
>CAYXHX010000129.1:0-219 GCA_964464835.1 uncultured Chitinophagaceae bacterium
CTTAAATATTTCACTCATATTGGGAAAAAATGGTTGATTGGATTATATTTTCAAGTTCAGAAATTGTGCAGGTAGCCACCGGCACATCAAAACCAAAAATTTTCTCTATGGCGGTTTTTAAAAGCTGACTGATTTTGCCGGTATGATTTTTTTTAAAATTGAAAATGATATTTCCGCTTTGAATAAAAGTTTGAACGTTTTTAAATTTCAAATCAGCGC
>CAYXHX010000129.1:248-5537 GCA_964464835.1 uncultured Chitinophagaceae bacterium
ATCCATTTTTATGATTCGGTGGCCACTTACATTAATGCCTCTTAAAATTGAGATATAGGTTATTGATTTTTCCATTCGTTGCTTAAAAGTGAATAAAGGACATTATCAAGGTATTCATTATTTACCCATTCTGCCTGTCTTAAAATTCCTTCTTGTGTAAAACCGAATTTTTTGGGGATTGCACGGCTTCGTAAATTATGCGTGGCGGCTTTTAATTCTATCCTGTGCAACGCCAATTCACGGAACCCATAATCAATAATCGCTTTGCAGGATTTTGAAATGATTCCTTTTCCTTCTGCATCTTTGGTGAGCCAATACCCAATTGCTGCATTTTTATTCAGTACATCTATATGATGTAATCCAATTCTGCCTACAGGCGCTCCGTTTAGAATTATTACAAAACTTACTTCTTTTCCTTGTTGGTGAAGCAATTCGCAATTGTTGATATATTCTTTAAAATCATTCACAGACTGCATTTTAGCAACCCATGGTAAAAAAACGGAAAGATGCGCCCTGTTTTTATTTACTGCCTCATACAATGTTTCGGCATGTTTTTCTGAGGTTGATTCAAGTTGAATTGTATTGTCAATGTGTATCGTCATGAAGGGTAGTCGGGTTCCTGTAGTTTTTTTTATGCACCTTTCTTATTCAAAAATAAAAACAAAATAGTACATTGAACATTTTTGTACCAGGCCTTTCAGCATGTATTTTTATAATCTTTAAAACATTTCCCCCCTTTTATTTTTTTTAATAAAGGCAAATTGTATCTTTGCGCCAAATTTACCAAACGGCATGGCTCCAAAAAGCTTGAAATTCTTATCCACATTGATTCTTAGCGCACTGCTAACTGTTTTTTTGCTTCCGGCTTTTTCCCAGGAAAATCAGCCTGAACCGGCTGAAGCACATGCTGAAAAGAGTGAAAAACTCAATCCCGGTAAATTATTGATGGAACACATTTCTGATAACCACGATTTTCATATCATGGATATTGGGGAAACAGTGGTGTCTATTCCATTACCCGTTTTACTATATTCCCCACAACGCGGTTTTTCTGCATTCATGTCTTCTGCATTTCATCATGGTACTGAAGCGCACGATGGGTATGCATTGGAAGAAGGAAAAGTGGTAGCTGTTGATGCAATGGGAAATAAGGATGAAACAGTAAAGATTTATGATTTTTCCATTACCCGCAATGTGGCACAAATGTTTATTGCCCTGATTTTACTCGTAGTATTAATGGTAAAAATTGGCAATAAATACAAAAGGAATGGCGCTATGAAAGCCCCATCAGGTTTTCAAAATGCAGTGGAGCCAATCATTACATTTATTCGTGATGAAGTAGGGAAAAGTTATCTTGGAAAAAATTATGAAAAATACATGCCGTATTTACTGACCGTATTTTTCTTCATTTTGATTAATGCTTTGGTAGCATTGATTCCCGGCTCAGCAAATGTGGTAGGAAATATTGCCTTTACATTTGTTTTGGGTGTCATTGCATTTGTGGTAATCATGTTTAATACCAATAAACATTTTTGGGGGCATATTATCAATCCGCCTGTTCCGGGTTTTGTAAAACCCATTTTATTCCTCGTAGAATTTATTGGCATTTTTACAAAGCCATTTGCATTGATCATTCGTCTTTTTGCAAATATGGTGGCGGGCCACATGATCATCATCTGCCTTATTTTAATCATCTTTATTTTCGGCGCCATGTCAAGCGTGGCAGGTTATGGCTTTTCACCGGTTTCATTGGCATTTGCCATTTTCATTTACTTTATAGAAATATTAGTGGTATTCATACAAGCATTTATTTTTACAAATCTAACTGCACTCTTTATCAGCCAGGCTTTTGAGGGTGGGCACGATACAAAAGATGACCATGCAATACCTGAAGACGCTATTTTATTATAACTTTTTTTTCATTTAAAACCAATCACTATGTTTTTAGTTTCATTTTTGTTAGATGCAGGTATCGCCGGTTTCGGTGCAGCTATTGGCGCTGGATTAGCAGCTATAGGTGCAGGCGTTGGCATTGGCCAAATCGGTAAAGGCGCGGTAGAAGGTATTGCCCGCCAACCTGAAGCAATGAACGACATTCGCTCAAACATGATCCTTACTGCGGCGCTCGTAGAAGGGGTTGCCTTGTTTGCTGTGATCGTTGCAGTTATTGTTTTGTTCGTTTAAAAAACGGACACTTCTTAAAATTCTATTGCTGCACTGAACGCAAAGGGCCTACGGTGCAGCAATTTTAAACTTGCATGTTTTTGAGAAATGATTATTTTTAAAAAATAAAATTATTATATGGATTTGCTTACTCCCGGGTTTGGATTGGTAGTATGGACCCTCATCGCTTTTTTAACGGTATTCTTTATCTTAAAAAAGTTTGCCTGGAAACCCATTCTTTCTTCTTTAAAAGAAAGGGAAACCGGTATCGCTGATGCGATTGCCACTGCTGATAAAGTAAAAGCTGAAATGGCACAGTTGAAAAATGAAAATGAAGCCATGATGGCAAAAGCGCGTGAAGAAAGAGGCGTGATGATTCGGGAAGCCAAAGAAACAGGTGATAAAATGATTGCCGATGCCAAAGAAAAGGCAAAATCGGAATATGACCGAATCGTATCTGAAGCACAACAAGCCATTCAACAACAAAAAAATGCTGCGCTGACAGATGTGAAAAACCAGGTGGGCGCTTTGGTTATTGAAGTGGCAGAAAAAGTTTTAAGAAAAGAATTATCCAATAAAGCGGAGCAGGAAAATTATATCCGTTCACTTGCACAAGATGTGAAATTGAATTAATTTTTTGAAAGCATCATTAAAAAAAGAATATGCCCAATCCACGCTTAGCAAACCGGTACGCCAAAAGCCTTATCAGCCTTTCCATGGAAAAAAATATCCTGGAAGAAGTACATGCAGATATGAAATATATTCTTGCCGTGTGTAGTGCAAGTCGTGAATTCACAAACCTCTTGCGCAGCCCTGTAATTAAAGCAGATAAGAAAGAAAATATTATTCATGCAGTTACTAAAGATAAAGTAAGCAAACTCACCGAAACATTTTGCGATTTATTGGTTGTAAAAAACCGTGAATCCAATCTTCCGGAAATTGCTCAGGCTTTCATTGATTTATATAACGATATGAATGGCATTCATTATGTGAAACTGACAACAGCAACACCGGTGTCTGATGAATTGAAAAAAGAAATTACCAATAGGTTGCACCGGGAAGCAGGCCTTGAAAAAGTGGAGTTGAAAAGCAAAGTGCAGGAAAACTTAATCGGTGGATTTATTTTGGAATTTAATAATAACCTGGTGGATGCAAGTATCCTGCGCGATTTAAGAGATGTGCGCAAACAGTTTGCAAAAAATATTTTTATACAGCAAATACGATAACTTTTTCAATATTTTTTTGAAATAACAAAAAGAAAAATTTTAAAACAGATCACTACCGCTACACAATGCGGGCAAAATCAAAAATATGGTAGATATAAAACCAGACGAAATATCGGCAATCCTTCGCCAGCAATTAAGCAACTTTAATGCATCTGCTGATTTAGAAGAAGTGGGTACCGTACTACAAGTGGGGGATGGTATCGCCCGCATTTATGGGCTGAATAATGTTGGCTCCGGGGAATTGGTGGAATTTGAAAATGGTGTAAAAGCCATAGCACTTAACCTCGAAGAAGACAATGTGGGTGTGGTACTCATGGGAGAAAGCCAGGAAATAAAAGAAGGTGATAATGTACGCCGTACAGGAAACATCGCTTCCATTAAAGTAGGCGAGGGGCTTGTTGGCCGCGTGATTAATACATTGGGAGATCCAATTGATGGCAAAGGCCCCATCACCGGCGAATTGTATGAAATGCCTCTTGAAAGAAAAGCACCGGGAGTTATTTACCGTGAACCGGTAAAAGAACCTTTGCAAACAGGTATCAAAGCGATTGACGCGATGATTCCAATCGGGCGTGGCCAGCGTGAATTGGTAATTGGTGACAGGCAAACCGGAAAGACGGCCATTTGTATTGATACCATTATCAACCAAAAAGAATTTTATGATGCAGGGAAACCTGTTTATTGTATTTATGTGGCTATCGGGCAAAAAGCATCCACTGTTGCAGGTGTAATGAAAACATTAACGGATTATGGTGCGATGGCTTATACAACCATTGTTGCAGCAAGCGCAAGTGACCCGGCGCCTTTACAATTTTATGCACCATTCAGTGGCGCTGCTATCGGGGAATTTTTCCGTGATACAGGCCGCCCTGCATTGATCATATTTGATGACTTATCAAAACAAGCGGTTGCTTACCGTGAAGTTTCTTTATTACTTCGCCGCCCACCGGGACGTGAAGCATACCCGGGCGATGTGTTTTATTTGCATAGCCGTTTATTGGAGCGTTCTGCAAAAATTATCTCCAATGATGAAGTAGCAAAAAATATGAATGACCTTCCTGACTCTATCAAACATTTGGTAAAAGGAGGTGGTTCACTCACCGCATTACCCATCATTGAAACACAGGCTGGCGACGTATCTGCATATATTCCTACGAATGTAATTTCCATTACCGATGGACAGATATTCCTGGAAGGAAACTTGTTTAATGCAGGTATCCGCCCGGCAATTAACGTGGGTATTTCTGTAAGCCGCGTGGGTGGTAATGCACAGATCAAATCCATGAAAAAAGTAGCAGGTACATTAAAGCTCGACCAGGCCCAATACCGCGAATTGGAAGCCTTTTCCAAATTTGGCGGCGATATGGACCCGGCTACAAAATATGTAATTGAAAAAGGTGCAAGAAACGTGGAAATATTGAAGCAATTGCAATACAGCCCTGTACCGGTGGAAAAACAAGTTGCTATTATTTACTTAGGTACGCAAGGTTTATTGCGCGATGTAGCAGTAAAAAATGTAAAAGCATTTGAAGAACATTTCCTGGTGGAAATGCAAAACAAATTGCCTGAAGTACTCGCCGAATTCAAGAAAGGAAATTTGCCGGAAGATGGCTTATCAAAAATGGTGGACTTAGCTAATGGCCTCGTTAGCCAATATAAATAAAAGAGTATTTATCAAAAAAATTGCCGGTTGATTTCAGCCGGCTTTTTTTTACATTTAATGTACAAAACAGTTATCTGAAACCGGAGGAATGCCGGATATCATTTTTTATTTTACCAGGTATGTAATTTGTACATGTGTCTTCACATCATTCCGGTTGATCTATTCTCTGATTTTTTCTATCAAGTAAAAAGCTTCTTTCATTAAACAAGTTGTTCTTAAAAAAATTCTGTATTTTTA
>CAYXHX010000129.1:5547-7210 GCA_964464835.1 uncultured Chitinophagaceae bacterium
CCACCCCGAAAAATATCAATACTACTTCCCAGATGGTCTACCAGAAAAGTTTATGCCAGGTGTGCAGCGAGCCAAAGTAGCGCTGGCGACCGCGCGTCAAGCCGTCGAGTTTATCTAAAAATCTTTCCCCAAGAGTCATGGCTCTTGGGGATTTTTTTATAAAAAACTTTCAATCTTTAGTTTATGTGTAATGAAATTTTCAATTTCATTTTTTTTAAACAATAAAAATTAAACTTTATGAAAACAATTTTATCTGCACTTACCATTTTCTGCGTAATGGGGTTAAATGCACAGGATGTACAATTATCAGGAACAAATTGCCAAATGCCTTACCTGGTTACTTATAATAATGTAACAATGCACAGCGCCGTAATCCACTGGGGAGTTTACAAAGGGACACCACCACCCGAAAGCTATATTCTAAAGTATAGGGATGCAATGGTATCTCCATCAAAGTGGATAACCATTGACAATATCACAGATACAACATTTACTTTGACAAATTTAAAACCCAATAATGGGTATTCCGTAAAGGTAGCTGCTGTATGCAGCAATGGCGTTATAAGCAAATATGCACCTTTTAGAAGTGTATTGGAATTTTCAACAAATGCAAAAGGCAATTATTGTTGGGCTTATGGCAATGGCATGAATTATATTCAAGGTTTCAGGCTGGGAGGTGTTAATTACAATAGTGGTGATAATGGCGGTTATGGCGATTATATATCTACAATTATTCCCCTTACTGCTTCACAAACCTATAAATTGTATTTGAAAGGGCACATTTGGAGCAGTATCAATCCAAGTTGTAAATTCAGGGTATATATAGATTATAATCAAAATAAAACTTTTGAATCGAATGAATTTGCAGGAAGTGTTATTACTACAAAATCAGATTCCGTTGTTAATTTCAATTTTAAGGTACCGGCTTCAGCAAAAAACGGAGATACCAGGTTGCGTATCGTTTATGAAGAAACCTGGTTTACGTATAATTCTCCATGCGCATATAATACAAATGGAGAGGTAGAAGATTATACAGTCAATATAAGTGGTGGTTCTTTGCAGGAGTTTAATACTTTAAAAAATAACCAGGCAGAAAATTTTGCTGAAACTACCATTCTTAAAATTAGCCCCAACCCGGTTTCTAACGGAAATGCCACAATCCAATACAGCTTAATAAACCCCGGCAATGTACAAATAATCATTCGTGATTTTATGGGGAAAAACATCCAACTAATTAGTAAAGGAATTCTTGGTAAAGGTACATTCACTGAAAAACTAAATGTGCAAAATGTAATTCCAGGAATTTACCAGGTTAATTTATTGCAAAACGGCCAGGTAATCCAACAACAAAAATTAGTGGTCGTTCATTAAGATTCTATCAAAATATTTAAAATATTTAGAAATACAAGAGGTTGCAAAAAGGCAGCCTCTTTTAAATTAAAAAAGGGAAAGTTTTAAATTGTAAATCTTTGAAAATCCAATTGATGATTTTATAGATCTTGTGATAACTGATATATTCACCGGCATTACCTCTATTAACGATCGTTGTGGAGGATGCAGGATAAATTTTTCGCCCTGATGAAGCTGATGAACAACGGAGGCTTCAGCTTTTGTTCCCTGATGATATGCGATGTGGTTTATTTTTTTGGAGCAACCTTTGGTT
>CAYXHX010000130.1:0-939 GCA_964464835.1 uncultured Chitinophagaceae bacterium
ATATTTGACTATCAATTTTTATTAACCTTTAAAAAACCAGCACATGAAAAATGACTTTATCTTGCTCATTTCGCTGGGAATTGTTGGCCTTCCCTTCATACAGCCGAAGGATACAAAACCCATTTTAAAAAACAACATTCCCAACAAACAAATTTCCATCAATTGCCTTTTTGAATACTTCAA
Organism: uncultured Chitinophagaceae bacterium; assembly: GCA_964464835.1. GTDB lineage: Bacteria > Bacteroidota > Bacteroidia > Chitinophagales > Chitinophagaceae > JAFDXJ01. Next base: position 184 of record CAYXHX010000130.1, read on the forward strand.
CAACCTTCCGGGGGGGAATGAATAAAGACAAAGAAATGGTTCTCTTCGACCCTGCTAATTTTACACAAAATGAGCAACCTTCCTCTTCGGGTTTTAAATTAGTCAATAATATGAGTGGCTGTACATTTCTTTTAAGCAGTATTTTAATTTTACCCTATAATGCAGGCTGTAATAATGATGATTCCTGTAGCCGGGATGATTGATTTTTATTTAAATAATCTTCACTTTAAAAATAGTAAAAATGAAATACGCTAAATCATATTTGGTTTTTATAACCCTGTTATTTTTTTATTCACAACAATTATTCGCTCAGGCAGGAACACTTGATTATTCATTTGGAGATAGTGGCCTTGTAGTTGCTAAAGTTATAAGCTATGCTAATCAATCTCTAATCCAGGTCGATGGAAAGATATTGGTTCTTGGTTCTTCTAATGGCTTATATCGTTTTAAGCCGGATGGCAGTTTTGACAGCAGCTTTGGAATTAATGGAAAAGCAATCATAGATACACACCAGAAATTGTATTCTCAAAATAATGATTTCGCATTACAGGCGGATGGCAAAATAGTTTGTACCGGCGAGTACTATGCCAAAAACGGGAATATTTTATCCGGGGTTTATCGTGTAAACCCCGATGGCACAATGGATACAGGTTTTGGCTATGATGGAATAGACAGTGTAAAAACAGATAACCTCAATTATACAACAGGTATTGTAATACAACCCGATGGAAAAATAGTTGTATCAGGCGATTCAAG
>CAYXHX010000130.1:980-7155 GCA_964464835.1 uncultured Chitinophagaceae bacterium
AATACGGCCAAATGGAAAACTGATTATTGGAAGCAACTATGATGTGTATGGTGGGTCGGATGCTTCTTATGAATTAGAAAGTTTTAATCCGGATGGTAGTATAGATGCATCTTTTGGCGAAAATGGGAAAGCGGAATTTTCTTTTGAAGTTACACAAATGTATGCATTCGTTTTGGGGAATGATGGCAAAATAACTTGTGCGGGTGTAGGTGGAGTTCCTATTGCTGGTATGGCATTATGCAGGTTTAATGAAAATGGATCAGTGGATGAAGGATTTGGAAATAAAGGCGGTGTTGTAACAAATATTGATTTGTTTTCACCTAAGTATTTTGGAGTAACTCTTCAACCAAACGGAAAAACACTTGCATGTGGATATGGGCTCAATGGAACAACGACCACTCCTTTAATATTAGCATGTTACTTAGATAACGGTGAATTAGATCCTTTTTTTGGTGAAAATGGTATAATAGAAACAAAGTCTGAAAACCATTATCTAAGTGGAAATTCAGTACATATTCTTGAGGATGGGAAAGTTTTAGTTACAGGTTCAAGTTCGGGCAATGTTGGCCCATTCATCCTCCTCGCCCGCTACAACGGCGACAACGTCCTCGCATCCAACTTCAAAGAAGTAAAAGCCATACAGGAAAATGACAATATCACCATTACCTGGCAAACGCTGAATGAAAATAATACAAAATCTTATACAGTGGAGAGAAGCAATAATGCCAAAGATTTTGTGGGCATATCTACCATTCCCGCGAAACACGCTGCCAGCAACAGTTACAGCTATAAAGATAAAAACCCGTTGTATGGAGACAACTATTACCGCATCAAAGAAAATGCTGCAAATGGCACTTTCGCCAATAGCCAAACTTTAAAAGTAGTGTTTGAAAACGACAACAAAATTTCTTTGTATCCCAACCCTGCAAAAAATACAGTTACCGTAAAAGGCCTGGATAAAAATGCAACGGCTGTAATAAAAATTACGGATATGAATGGAAGGGAAATCATCCGCCGCGGCGGACAAAATTTCTCTAATGCAAGCAGCACAACACTTTCCATAAGAGCATTAGCGCAGGGAAGTTATTTTATTCTTGTAGAACAAAATGGAAAAGTGACGAAGTTGAGATTAATTAAAGAATAATTTTTTAGTTGTTATTGGATAATGGTTAATTTTTTGAAACCGGGGATAGAGATTATTTCCGGTTTCATTTTTAAATATCTTTATATTATTCCTTTTTCGCATCCAGCGTAAAACCGATTGTAGTACCCACTCCTTCAGTACTTCTTGCATGGATACTTTGCCCATGCGCTTCTATAATATGTTTACAAATAGCGAGGCCAAGCCCAGTGCCTCCATTATTCCGGCTGCGGCCGCGGTCGGTGCGGTAAAAACGCTCGAAAAGCCGTGGCAAATGTTTTTCAGGAATGCCAACACCATTATCACTGATTTCAATTAAAACATGCTTCGGATCTGTGGTATATACACTTGCAATTACCTGCCCGCCTGCATTTCCGTATCGCGCAGCATTTTCAACAAGGTTCGTAATTACCTGGAAAGTTTTTTCTTTATCGGCGTAAACCTGTAATGGTGTTTCACATCCTTTTTTGATGCTGTAAGAAATATCCCCGGGGAAACTTTTCAAAGGCATTGCATCAAATACTTCTTTTATCAAATCTTGTATAATAAAGGGTTCTTTGCTTAAAGGTTGTTGCCCGCTTTCTAATTTTGAAATTTCATCCAGGTCGCGAAGCAGGTTTACAAGCCGGCCTGTATTGCGTGAAGCATTTTCTAAAAATTTTTTTCCTGCATCTTCTTCTTTCATTGCGCCATTCATCAATGTTTCCAAAGAACCCTGTATGGCAAATATGGGCGTTTTAAATTCATGCGCCAGGTTTTGCAAAAATTCCTTTCGAAAAACCTCGTTGTGCCTCAAGGTTTCAATTTCTTCAGAACGCTGAATAGCCCAGTTTTGTACATCTTCGCTCACTTCATCCATCGTTTTTTTGGGTAAAATATATTTGTAATAAGTCTCTTCTTTTTTACTCGCTTTAGTTTGATAAATGAGTTTATAAATCAATTTCAATTTCCGGTTGATAAATGATTGCATCAATTCATACATAAGCCATGCACTCATAATAAACATGGTTATGCAAAAAATTATCGAAACAATCATTTCCCTGCTAATGATATATACAGCGATTCCTGAAATGAGCGCAAGAAGAATGCCTGCAATGATTGCAAGCTGGCCGGGGGTTAAGTTCTTTTTTGTAAACAATTTGCTGAAATTTTTATTGATTGCAATCTAAGGTTTTCGTTATGCATTACCATACTTCATCCGTCATTTAATTGTTTAAAATTTTATAAATATTTTTTATGCATATTTTCAAACGTCAAATTGAGATTCACTTGTTTTCTTTTTCAAATTTATAGCCAACTCCTTTTATGGTCGTAATTTTTTCCGTCATTATTTTTTGTCTTATTTTTCGAACATGCACATATATCGTCCTGTCCCCGACAATAATATCTGTTCCCCATATTTTAGAAAGTATTTCATTTCTTAAAAATACACGGCCGGGCTTTGATGCCAACATATACAATAATTCAAATTCTTTTTTTGCAAGCTTAATTTCTTTCCCGTTTTTTACTACAACAAATTTTACCGGGTCTATCGTCATTTCATCCAACTCAATAATTTTTACTGCATCTTCTTTATTTAATCTGCGGAGAAGCGCATTCACCCTGCTTAAAAGCAATTTTGGCCCAATGGGTTTACTGATATAATCATCGCCCCCATATTCAAGTCCATTAATTTGTGAATGTTCATCATTTAATGCAGTTAAAAAAAGTATCAACGTATCATTCATTTCCGCGTTGGTACGGATGATTTGGCATACTTCAAAACCTGTTTTATAGGGCATCATAATATCGAGAATGATGAGATCCGGTTTTTCCTTTTTTGCAAGGTCTATGGCTTCATTTCCATCCTTTGCTAAAATGGTTTCATAACCCTCCTTCTCCAAATTGTATTGAATGATTGCGCGTATATCTTCCTCGTCATCCGCAATCAGTATTTTTTTTGGTTTTATATCCATGAAAGGATTTTAGCAAAAGTAATTTTTAAATAGCAAAAGCAATTGATGTATATATTATCTTATTGTTAAGTGAAAGTTCCCTAAATTGGTTATATTTTTGCGTATATGATTTTCCTTGAAAAATGCAGTATGAAAAAATGTACCCTCGTTTTATTTTTATCGGCTTTTATATTTTTTGCCAAAGCGCAACCCGTTGGTGAAAATACAATTCCGCCAATGCGGCAATATTTTCATGAAATGATTGATGCTACACAAAAATTAATTCTTGCTTCAGATGGAACTGCGGATGACAATTTTAATCCCACACAAAATGCAGCATTAAATATTGAACTGACCAATTCGTTGCTTTCCGGCGTTGACAGCGTTCAAACAGCAATTGAAAAAAATGAGGCGCTGGATAATAATAATAAAATTAAATTTTTGCGCGGTTTGAATGAAGCGCTTAGTTTTTACCTGCGCGAATTTCGCAACCGTGAAATAAAAGCCAATGTGCTGAATAAATTAGTTCCTGCTTTTATGGAAAATATTGCTCCTCAAATGCGTGGGGAATCCATTGAATTGAATATAGATTCCTATTCCTATGATGTGGGGAATATTTTAATTAAAACGGTCGCTTACTCCGATAATGTGGGAATAGATCAATGCAAGGATATCGTGATGCTGAAATATTGTAACCTGCACCCGGAAAAGGCAATGAATATGCTGTATGAAAAACCCGATGCGCGTTTTGCGGATAGCCTCATTATTGCAATTGCACGCAGAAGCCCGGAAAATATTTACACATTTGCTGCGGCTCCGGGTAAACTCGCACAAAGGATACGCAATAGCCCTGATTCCCTCGTGCAGATTATTGTACAAATGTCACAATCAAAATCCGGCAGGCAATTTTTTCCTTTCCTCGATAATATTTACAGGAAAAAAACTTCTATGGAAGAAATTGAAAAAGCCATGAAGGATGATGTTGCTTATTATAAATTATTGGTAAAAACCGAAATTGATTATGCCGACAGGTTGCGCAGGAATGATACGCCTATGGCCATGAAAACGCTCGCATATAAATTGCAGGATAAAGCGATTGACCCTTTTATCAATACCATCAACGGTTTGCATGAACGGCCTGATGAAGAACGTTTCCGCATTCTTGCGCCTTTAGGGGCAGAAGATTTATATTATATGGCGGTGATGGGCGAAGAAATTATGTACACATCAAGTTATGTAAATGGCGTATATCCACGGATTTGGCAAAAAATGAAATCACCAAAAAGTGATACGCTTTTATTGAATGTAAAATTTGACCGGTTCAAAAAATGGATTAAAATGGCGGCCAATTATAATGAGTTGGATGATTTCCTGAAAAGAATGGATAAGGATAATGCAGAAATTTTAATGAAAGCTTTTGTCAATAATCTCGACAGGAAAACCGGTGCGGATAGCCTGGAAGATGCAGTAGATGTGGCAAATTCATTTGCAAGCATTTCAGATAAAACCTTACAACAACTCATTTTGCGCCAGGTGCAATCGAATCTTGCACAAGCCAATAAAAATAATAACCGCAGGGCTATTGATATTTATAGTGTATTAAATACATTGTTTTTATCTATTGACCCGGCGAATAAAGTAGATGTAGAAAAAACACTCGGGATTCCTCCCGTGTATTTTATGCCGAATAAAGAATTGCAGGATTCTTCCGGGCGAATCATAGTTCAACAATTTTTTTATGGCGATAAAGATGGCCAAACCGTTTTTAATAATTTCATGGGCAGTATGCAAAATGGAAATTGGACAATTAAGTCAAACCCGCAGTGGGTAAGCATTTCGTCGGCACGCGGTACACCTATAACCATTTATGCAAACAGGCCGTTGGATGAAAAGAAAGGCCTTGATGCCGAAGCACAACAAGCATTGGATAATTATTTATTTGATAATGACATTGCGCCAGTAATTGTTATACACCGTGGCCATAGTTATTGGTTACCGGCAACACTGGATCAAATGGCGCCATCATCAAAAATTGTTTTATTGGGAAGCTGTGGCGCCTATCAAAATCTGAATAAAATTTTAGCCATCAGCCCCGCAGCGCAAATTGTTGCTTCCAAACAGGTTGGTAGTGGCACTGTAAATTCTCCCATGATTTCCATGATGCTTGAAAACCTCCGGCAAGGGAAAGATGTGAACTGGCCTCAGTTTTGGGACGCCCTGGGAAAAAGGCTTGGCGGCAATCAGCTTTTTGAAGATTATGTACCGCCTCAAAAAAATCTCGGTGCACTTTTTATTATGGCGTATAAAAAGTTGCAGGAAAAAAATGAAGAGCTTGTAAGTAATTGATTGTTTTAAATAAACAAATTTAATGTGCTTCTAACCAATTCATGCCGGCGCCCACTTCGGCAACAATGGGCAAATCATTGGGTAGTGGATGTGCCGTACGCATATTTTCCAAAACCAGTTTTTTCAAAATTTCAAGTTCATTTTTTGGCACATCAAAAACCAATTCATCATGCACCTGCAAAATCATTTTACTTTGTAAATTTTCCTTTTTCAATTCATCATGTATTTTGATCATCGCCATTTTGATCATGTCGGCTGCCGTTCCTTGTATCGGGGAATTAATGGCATTTCGCTCTGCGAAACCACGCACGGTAAAGTTGGATGAATTGATATCCCGCAGCCAACGCTTACGCCCCATCAGCGTTTGCACATAACCATGTTCTCGTGCAAAGTTGACAGTATCATCCATGAACTTTGTGATGCCACTGAATTCTTTTTTATAATTATCAATAATTTCTTTTGCTTCACTTCTTGCAATGCCTAAATTATCTGCAAGGCCAAACGCACTTTGCCCATAGATAATTCCAAAGTTTACACTTTTGGCTTTATAACGCATTTCTTTGGTCACTTCCGATTCTGCAATATTAAAAACTTTTGCTGCAGTAGCCGTATGGATATCTTTTCCCAACCGGAATGCTTCGCACATATTTTCATCACCACTGATTGCCGCAACAATGCGCAATTCTATTTGTGAATAATCAGCGCTAACCAACACATGGTTTTCATCACGCGGTACAAAAGCTTTCCTTATTTC
>CAYXHX010000131.1:0-7043 GCA_964464835.1 uncultured Chitinophagaceae bacterium
GTTCCATTATTAACAACAAACCCAACTCCATCATCAGAAATCGTTAAGAACAAATGATCTTCCTTTTTAGCAATTTTTACGGTTACATTTTTTGCCATTGAATATTTTGCAGCATTATTGATTGCTTCTTTAAAAATCAGGAAAAAATCCCGGCGTTGCTGCATATCAAGGAAATGGGAAAGTAAAGTTTCATCTACCTTGAAAGTGACCAATATATTTTTAGGCTCAAGTGTGTGGCTTGCATATTCGCGCATTCTCGACAATATATTTTCCAACTTGTCATTTTCAGGTTTTACGGCCCAAATAATATCGCTCATGCCTTGTTGCATTTGTGCTGACTGCTCTTTTATTTTATTTAAAAAAGAAGCCGTTTTTTGTTGGTCTTTCTGTAAATTATTGTGCGAAACTTCTGAGAGTATTTTTATACTTGTCAATGTTGAACCAATCTCATCATGCAGGTCACGGGCAATATCATTTCGCACATGTAATAATTGATTTTGCTGTTCCAGTTTTTTCTTTAGTTTAAATCTGTTAAACAATATGAGTGAAAGTAACGCGAGTAACACAGCTCCGCCAATTACAACATTGCGAATTTGCTTCTGTTTGTCTAATTCGTTTATGCGTAATAATTTTTCCTGCTTTGCAAGTTTTAATTCCTGCTCACTGTTTTGGGCTATCAATGATTGTTTTTCCAATGCTTCTTTTTGTTGTTGAATTCTTACATCCCGCAATTCCTGTTGTTGTGATAACATTTTTATTTCATCTTCTTTTTGCTTTGCTACAAGCATATTCCCGGAAATAATTGCTTTTTGTTTTTCAATTTCCAATTGGCTTATTTTTTCATTGGTAAGCAGCTTTGAAATTTCATTGTCTTTTTTTTCAGTTTCATATTTTGTTTGCAATTCTGCTATATTGGTTGCAGTTTCACTACTTATCAGGCTATCCCTGTATAAATAATATTTTTTAAGGTAATTATATGCATTTTTATAATCTCCTGTCCTGGTATATGCATTGGCTTTTGTGCCATAAAAATCCCGCCAAAGTTGTTTGTTATTCAATTGTTCAACCAATTGATAAGATTCATCGAAATAATTATTCATTGCAGCTGTGTCTTTCAAATCGGCGTTTAAAATGGCTGCCCATCGGTATTTACCGGCTAAACCTTCTTTATCATCCAGTTCTTTACAAAGCGCTATTGATTTTTGTATATACATCAAAGCTTCCTGTTTATTTTTTTGCTTATCTGCCAGTATAGATAAATTATCATAACTACTAATCATCAGGCTTTTCACCCCGCTTTTTTCAGCATACTTCATTGCCAATTCCTGGTATTTAAAAGCTGAGTCCAATGAAATAGTGTTAAATAACCTGGACAAGCCTGAGTACACGATTGCGAGGCCTTGAATGTCTCCAATTTTTTCTCTGATAGAAGCAGCTTGTTTAATATATTCAAGCGCTTTGGAATGATTGCCAATTTTGTCATACACACCTCCAAGATTATTTATGGATGTTGCAAGCCCATCCTGGTTTTGCAATTTTTCATCAAGCCTGATGGCTTTCAATAACCATTCAACTTGTTGCTCGAGTTCATTTTGAAGCCCGAACAAAAAGCCCATATCATTATACACTAAAGCAGTATAATCGGATTGTGCTTTTTCAAACTTTAATGCAAGCGCTTTATTAAACAATTTTTCCGCTTCTTCAAACTTACCTTCATACATAATGTATTGGCCGTGCTGATAGCACGACAATGCCATCAGGAAACTATCTTTAAGATGCGCACCTATTTGAAAAGTTGCTTCATAATATTCGTTGATATTAACCGGTTGTTCTTTTTGAAATAAAATATCTGCAACTTTCAATTTTGCAAAGCCTTCGCCCCGCATCATTTTTTTTTCTTTACTGAATTGCAAAGCGGTATTTGCATACTTCATGGCTGTGTCCAACGAACCGGTTATTGCTTCTTCATCAGCACGGTTCAGCATTTTAAAAATCCTGGTAGAATCATTTTGAGTATATACTTGCGCAGAAAGATGTATAGAAAAAAGAAACGTACAAAAAAGTGTAATTGTTTTTTTAATTGAATTTGAAAAAAAATTATCAAGCTTGTACATTATGGAAGATTCTTCGTAAAATTAAAAATAATCCATTAAACGAAGGATTATCTCCAAACGCTAATAAATTTTTAAAATATCAATCAGTATCTCTTTGTATTGTAGTTGAAATATTAAATGACGGGCATCACAAAAAAAATCCTTCATACTTTTCGTACAAAGGATTTTTATAAATTTAAAAAAATGGTTATTTCACTTCTTCAAATTCAGCATCGGTAACAGTATCGCCACCAGCATTATCTGTTGGTTGGCCATCCTGTGGCTGGCCATTTTCTGCTCCGGGTTGTTGTGCTCCTGCGCCATCAGCCTGTGCTTTATAAATTTCTTCACTTGCTGCGGTCCATGCCGTATTGATTTCTGTGAGTGCACTGTCAATTGCAGGTATATCCTGGTTTTTGTGTGCATCTTTTAATTTGTTCAATGCTGCTTCAAGCGGCGCTTTTTTATCAGCAGAAATTTTTTCACCAAATTCTTTCAGTTGTTTTTCTGTTTGGAAAATCATACTGTCTGCCTGGTTCAATTTTTCCACTTTTTCTTTCTCGGATTTATCAGCAGCCTCATTGGCTTTTGCATCAGCTTTCATTTTTTCAATCTCATCTTTATTTAATCCGCTTCCTGCTTCAATGCGGATTTTTTGTTCTTTTCCGGTGCCTTTATCCTTCGCGCTTACATGCAACATACCATTTGCATCTATATCAAAAGTCACTTCAATCTGAGGTACGCCGCGTGGTGCGGGTGGAATGTCAGCGAGTGTAAATTTACCGAGGCTTTTATTGTGTGCTGCCATTGGCCTTTCACCTTGCAATACATGTATTTCAACTCCTGGTTGATTATCGCTTGCCGTTGAAAATGTTTCCGTTTTTTTAGTAGGAATGGTTGTATTGGATGGAATCATCGTAGTCATTACACCGCCCATTGTTTCTATACCAAGGCTTAACGGAGTAACGTCGAGTAATAACACATCTTTGATTTCACCCGTCAGTACCGCACCTTGTATAGCTGCGCCAATTGCTACCACTTCATCGGGGTTTACGCCCTTGCTTGGTTTTTTACCAAAAAACTTTTCTACTATTTCCTGCACTTTCGGGATACGTGTAGATCCGCCCACTAAAATTACTTCATTGATTTGAGAAGCATTATAGCCTGCATCTTTTAAAGCAATTTCACATGGCTTCAGGCAACGCGCAAATAAATTATCGGCCAATTGTTCAAATTTTGCACGGGTTAATTTTTTCACTAAGTGTTTTGGAACACCATCTACTGCAGTTACATAAGGTAAATTGATTTCTGTTTCGGAAGAAGAGCTCAATTCAATTTTTGCTTTTTCAGAAGCTTCTTTCAACCTTTGCAACGCCATTGGGTCTTTGCGTAAATCTATATTTTCGTCTTTTTTAAATTCTTCAGCGAGCCAGTCCATAATCACTTTATCAAAATCATCGCCACCGAGGTGTGTATCGCCATTTGTGCTTTTCACTTCAAAAACACCATCGCCAAGATCGAGAACAGAAATATCAAATGTACCGCCACCGAGGTCGAATACAGCTATTTTTTGATCTGTATGTTTTTTATCCAAACCATAAGCAAGCGCAGCTGCGGTTGGTTCATTTACAATCCTGCGTACGTTTAATCCGGCAATTTCCCCGGCTTCTTTTGTTGCTTGCCTTTGTGCATCATTAAAATATGCGGGAACTGTGATAACCGCTTCATGCACTTCCTGGCCGAGATAATCTTCAGCAGTTTTTTTCATTTTTTGGAGAATCATTGCGGATATTTCCTGTGGTGTATATAGCCTGCCGTCAATATCTATGCGTACTGTATTATTGTCACCTTTGGTTACTTTATAGCTCCAATGGCTGATTTCTTCTGAAACTTCATCATACCTGCGGCCCATAAAACGCTTAACACTCATGATGGTATTTACCGGGTTGGTAATTGCCTGGCGTTTTGCAGGGTCACCCACTTTTCTTTCACCATTTTTCAGGAATGCGACAACGCTTGGAGTAGTTCTCCTGCCTTCATCATTGGCTATAACGATGGGTTCATTTCCTTCCATTACTGCTACACAACTATTCGTAGTACCCAGGTCAATACCGATTATTTTTGCCATACTATTTTATTTAAATGAATAATTTTTTTTACAAACTATTCATTGACAATCTTTATGCCATGCAAAAAAAAGATGAAAAATTGGCAGGAAAAACTGAATATGGGTAAATGATTGCCTGGTTTTTTACCAAAATACTGTATATAATGTAGTCAGTATTGCCACGACTATTAATGCGCCAATAGCAAATGAAGATGATACCTTGTATGATTCATTTCCGCTATTTTCAAATTCTTTTATATCATTTTTCTTGTAGGTAAATGTGCTGATCACGTACATAAAAAAGATACAAATGATAAACACAAATGCCATCCGGTCGAGAAAGGGTATTTCATATACCCCGTCTTTATTTTTTGCGGCAAAGCCATACGGAGCAAGGAAAGCGAGATTCATGAAATAAGGAAGAAATTTAAAGAAAACAGAAAATACAAAGCCACCGATTGTAGCAAATAATGCCGCTGCTGAGGTTGTTTTTTTCCAAAAAAAGCCTAATAAAAACATGGCAAAAATACCGGGAGATACAAAACCTGTGTATTCCTGTATGTATTGAAAACCCTGTTTGCCTTCGCCCATTAATTTTTCTCCTAAAGCAAAAGCTAATAACACAGCAATTGCCATACTCACAATAATGGTGATCTTTCCGGTAAATACAAGATGCCTTTCACCGGCATTTTTACGAATGGCCTTTTTATAAATATCCAATGTGAAAATGGTGGCGATACTATTTGCTTTTCCTGCAAGCGAAGCTACAATTGCAGCCGTCAAAGCTGCGAAGGATAAGCCTTTCAGGCCTTCCGGCAAAAGAGAGAGCAAGGAAGGGTAGGCTTTATTTACATCTGCAATTCCCTGGCTGTTCAGCATTTCCTGTTGAAACATCCCTTTTTGATACAACACAAAAGCTGCAATCCCGGGAAGCACAACAATCATGGGCATCAACAATTTTAAAAAAGCTGCAAATAATAAGCCTTTCCGCGCAGTGGGGACACTTGCACCCAAGGCACGTTGCGTGATGTATTGATTGCATCCCCAATAATTCAAATTGGCGATCCACATGCCACCTATTAAAACGCTGATACCGGGCAAATCAAGATAGTTTGGGTTTCCCGGTTTTAAGATCATGTGAAAATGTTCCGGCGCTTCTGCAAGCAATAATGAAAACCCTTTGGCAATACCCGTTTCACCTGCCTGTGAAGCAATTAATTTTAACCCAAAATAGGTTGCAGCCAAACCGCCAACAATTAAAAAAAATACTTGTACCACGTCGGTATAACCTATCACTTTCATACCACCTAAAGTGATGATGATGGCAAAAATGGCAAGCAAAGAAATACACAATCCAATTGGTAAACCTGAAATTCCACTTACTGCCAATGCACCCAAATAAAGTATAGATAAAAGATTTACTACCACGTACAGCATGAGCCAAAAAATGGCCATGATCATGGCTACAGTGCCATTATATCGTTGTTGCAAAAATTGTGGCATGGTGTATATTTTATTTTTGATATACACCGGGATAAAAAATATGGCTACTACAAGTAAAGTAGCTGCAGACATCCATTCATAGCTGGAAATGGCGAGGCCTATTTGAAATCCGGAGCCACTCATACCAATAAATTGTTCAGCGGAAATATTTGATGCAATAAGGGATGCGCCGATGGCCCACCAGGTAAGTGAGCCTTCGGCTAAAAAATAATCTTTCGTTCCGGGGTTGGCATTTTTTTTCCTTTTATAAATCCAGATACCATAAATAGAAACTACCAAAAAATAAAATAAGAAAACGAGGTAACCGGATGTTTGCAGCATAATTTTAGTTTTTTTGAATGCAGTATTAATCTTCCTGTTGCAACATAAGAAGCGCTTTGATAAAATCATCAATTTCACCATCCATCACCGGTTGAACATTTCCTGCTTCAAAACCTGTCCGGTGATCTTTAATCATTTTATAGGGGTGAAAAACATAACTTCTTATCTGGCTTCCCCACTCAATTTTTTTCTTGGAAGCATTGGTTGCATTTTTTGCTTCTTCCTTTTTTCTCAATTCTTCTTCATGCAGCCTGCTCTTCAGCATTTTCATGGCAAGCTCACGGTTTTCGCCCTGTGTCCGCGACTGCTGGCATTCTACGATAATGCCGCTGGGCAAGTGTTTCAGGCGAACGGCAGTTTCTACTTTATTTACATTTTGCCCGCCTTTGCCACCACTCCTGTAAAAGGACCATTCCACATCTGCAGGGTTTACATTTATTTCAATACTATCATCAATTAATGGGTAAACAAAAACACTTGCAAAGGATGTATGCCTCCTGGCATTGCTATCGAAAGGCGAAATACGCACCAGCCTGTGAACACCGCTTTCAGCTTTTAAAAAACCATATGCAAATGGCCCGTCAAATTGAAGTGTTGCAGATTTAATGCCTGCGCCATCTCCTTCCTGGAAATCCAATTCGGTGATTTTCCAATCTTGTTTTTCACCATACATCCTGTACATGCGCAAAAGCATTTCTGCCCAATCCTGGCTTTCCGTTCCGCCTGCACCGGGATTGATTTGCAATACAGCAGGCAATTCATCTTCAGGTTTATTCAAGGAGCTTTTGAATTCTGCGTCTTCTATTTTTTGGAGTGCAGATTCGTATGCATTTTTTGTTTCTTCTTCGGTGGCATCACCGGATTTCCAGAAATCAAAAAGCACGGCGAAATCTTCTACGGATGTTTCAACATCTTTATACATTTTAATCCAAAATTCATTCAGCTTAATATCTTTCATAATGATCGTTGCACGGTCATTATCATCCCAAAAACCCGGGGAGAGAGAAAGCTGCCTGTCT
>CAYXHX010000132.1:0-7002 GCA_964464835.1 uncultured Chitinophagaceae bacterium
AAATCATTACAAATGTGCGTGGATACACAAATGAATCAATCATTGTACCCTGATCTTTGAGGCGATGATATAATGAATTGTTGTGTCCATAAATGGAAGTATCTTTTGCCCATACAGTTGGCGCCCAGTCTGCATTTCCCATATCATAAATTTTTCTTGCCACTACATAATATCCATTTGAAACATAAAAATCCAGGAAGTCCATGGCATTTTTCCGGGTTGTGTCCGATTGTGTGCTATATTCAAAATTGTACAAACGGCTTGGATTACACACCGGCCCTGCTCCATAAGGTTGTGTTAAATTGGGTACAGCCTTAAATGTCAATGGATCGAAAATGGAAAATATGATTGAGCTACCAACACAAGCGCTTGCTGCAATTTGGTTTCCATTTACATGCACACTAAACTGGTAATCTTCCGTTCCACTTGTCGGGTAGATAGATTGAAGCACATATACATTTGTCAATGTTTTATCAAAAGAAAATGTTCTTGATGAATCAAGTATAATATTTTTTAATGTTGACTCCGTATGTTGAAAAAAATGTGCTTGTTCAAAGCCCGGGTTGCCGGGGTTTTTATGAATAAATGAAAACTGGTTCCATGGTGCATTGGCGCTGTCAACAGCCACACGCCAATAATACACTGTATTGTTTAAAGCTAAAGGAATATTGGTAAATGAAATAATTCCTGCCGGCGCAACCACGCGGCGGGTAAGCTTTTCAGCAGAATTGAATAATGCAGTCGTATCCATTTCCATAATGTATTGCTTGATAGAATCTATGGCATTAGCCGTAGATGCATTCAAGTCAATAGTATCTTGCGTAATGATGGAATAATTATATGGCGTTACAGGCAATAGTGCTGCATCTGTTACAAAAAATGTAGCGGTGCAGGTATTATTATTTTCATTTAATTCTGCTTTTTCTTTTGTATCATCAATAAAAAAAGTTACTGCATTTTCACCTTTGTCCCGATTGCTTACAATAGGTATTTTAATAAAAATAGAATCATTGGCATGCACCGGTGGAACAGTAGTTACAAATACTTCCAGGCTATCGCCATTTGGGAATTTCCTGGATAATGCAATATGCACGGAATCATTAACTGCACGGCCTAAATTGTAATACTTGATTTTGAGATAAACAGAATCATTCGCAACGGTGAGTGGGTTATTTAAAACCTCGATCGAATTGGTATCCACGGCATAATCCGGTAATGCAAATGTATTTAAATGCAATGATGGATCCCCATGCAATACAAATTGCTCTGCATGAAAACGTCCGTAAAAATCATCCGGGCCGGTATAATTCAAAAACTGCTTTATGGCTTCCCTCGAAATTTCACCAAGGCCTTTTCCATATTCAGTGTATGATGTTGCTTTATAATATTCCTGCGTAAGAATATCTAAATAACTTACTATACCAAAACTACTATTGGCCTGGTAAGCAATGGCGCCTTTCCCGGGTTCTAAAACAAATCTTTCTGAAATGCTTGAGCGGTATTGAAACCTATTGGGATCATAATCAAAAATATTCCCGGCTTTGCAACCATTCACTAAAAATACAGGATAACGCCCGGTATTACTGTATTTGGACGCATCGTCCAAATTGAAATCGAGATTGGAAGATGACGAATGGCCAAAATATTCTACCAATGCACTTCCTTCATTAAAGGTGTTGGTGAAATTGGCAATGGCCTGTGGATAACCAATCGGGTCGCCTGTTTTACTATAGTTGGTAACATAACCCCCAAACAAAGTATCACTGATAATTTTCGCATATTGTTTTGTAAATGAATCCAACATATTTCCAAGAGAAGGGTCTGATGCGCCGGTTAATTGTAAAACATTTTTCATCCAACTTTTCTCATCCACCGTTTGAATTGTATCGCGTTGATTCCTTTCAAACTCTTTTACTTTTTGTAAATAACTTCCTATTTCTCCGACAGATATTGCCGACAACCGACCGATTGGAGTAGCCGCAATGGCGCTGTAATCATTTGATGCCAATAAATTATCTGATCCGGGATCACCAAAAGTAGGGACAAGGTTTATTGAAGAAGATGAAGGCACATTACTATATGGCCTGTTTTCAATATAGCCAACTCCTTTACCGATGAGAAATGCATATTTCGGTTGAGTTGAAAAATTATTTCTCGCATACCGAAGAAAATTTTTTATTGATAAAGGATGCCATTGTAAACCATAAGCAAATTGATCCGTGATATCTTCTATATCAATGATGCGTGCCGTAAAATGGCCGCCTGAATCCGCAGCACGATATTCCCGGTATTGCTCCACATATTTTTCATTGCCGCTTCCAAGAAGTAAACGATTTGTAATAATCAAAAAATCTCCCTGGTTTTCAGTTTTAGAAAAATCTGTAAACTGCCGTTGCCTCATCACAGAAATATTTTGCGCTGTACTTCCATCCGGGCGAACCAAAGCAAAACGCGCATCAACAGTGGATGGCGGAATATAAAAACGCAACGTATCTGTAATTTCTGTATTCGCAGAATATCGTTTCAAATTCGTAAGATCATATAAAACCGGGATCGTACCATTTGCATTAAAATTAAAAATTTTCAACAGATGGCCGGTGTCAGATGCAATTAAATTAAATTCAAATGAACTACGGCCTGTAAAATTAAATGTATGCGGGTAATTTAATTCAATACTCACTACTTTCAATTCATTGTCGGATTCGGCGCCTAAATTTTTTATTAAAAATAATGCGGAATCATTTTTTATTTTATTCGATGGTAAATTGGGTACAATAATTTTTGAGTATGAAAAATAATCGAGCGGGAATTGAATCAATGAATCATTATTCAACAACACTTTTACATTCCTGTAATGTGGTGAATTCCCGATGATATTGATTTTTGCTGTCATTGATTGTCCATTGGTATCTAAAAATAATTTCAAAGCATACCATGGAATATCGGGAGTGCCGCAGCCGCAATTGGCGGGGTTTACAGGCCGGCTTGCCCAACCTTCACCTATATCATAAGTAGAAGAAAATAATTGCTTTTCTTCATACACACCAATACCCGGGTTCAAGTAAGACCGGTAATGCCGGGCAACTGTAAACATAAAATTTTTATCAGCCTGGATAGTTGAACTGTTTGCATCATTGATAGATTCAATCAGTCTTTTGTTGTTTTCGGAAATATTTACAGTTAAAAAATAAGATGCCGTATCTGTTTGCAGGTTCCATGTATCATCCATTTGATAACTTGAATCAGGATATAATTCTGTATCGGGTTTTCCATTGGCTATTTCACCCCAAAATTCAATATAATCCCCGGGCAATAAAATACCTGAAGGTTTGCTGGTATAAATCGGTTGTTCCTTTCCATCTTTCCATAATTGAAATTGCTCGGCCGGTATGTTACCCAAGCCATTCGTTGCCAATGTCGTTTGTGAAATACGGACCACACCATTGGAAACAGGCCACCCCACTGCATCATAGCCAAATGGGCCGAGGCTAAATTTGTAGTATGTTTTAGAATAATCAATCCATTCATTACGGAGTGATTGTGCCGCGAGGTTCCCGGCCAATACAGAAATTAACAGAAAAATAAAATAGGTTTTTCTCATAGCATTCGATTGGGGGAAGGGTTTGAAATCTAAAAATAAGCTTATTAACCAATCATGGCAAATTAAAATTACATAAAATCCGTTGGCATAAAAATGATCAGTAAAGAATTAAAAAGGATTAATAAAAGGGTAGCCATTATTTTTGCAAAAACTGATTACATTATATGAATTTATTGAAAGAACTGGAATGGCGCGGAATGATTCAAAATATGATGCCGGGAACCGAAGCGCAATTGCAAAAAGAAATGACCACAGCTTATATAGGGTTTGACCCGACTGCTGATAGTTTACACATCGGAAGCCTGGTGCAAATTATTTTACTCATTCATTTACAAAAAGCCGGGCATAAACCGATTGCATTGGTGGGTGGCGCTACAGGCATGATTGGCGATCCTTCTATGAAAAATGATGAAAGGAATTTATTGGATGAACATCAATTGAAAGTGAATCTCGAAGGCATACAAAAACAATTGGAAAAATTTCTTGACTTCGATAAGGCTAAAAAAAATGCTGCGGAAATTTTAAACAATTACGACTGGTTTAAAAATATTTCTTTCATTCAATTTTTACGGGAAACCGGGAAACATATCACCGTGAATTATATGATGGCCAAGGATAGTGTGAAAAAAAGAATTGAAAGTGACACCGGCATCAGTTATACAGAGTTTGCCTATCAGCTCATGCAAGGCTATGATTTTTTCTGGTTGTATGAAAATAAAAATTGCAAACTGCAAATGGGTGGAAGCGATCAGTGGGGAAATATTGTTACAGGAACTGAACTCATCCGGAAAAAAACAGGCGGGGAAGCATTTGCATTTACATGCCCTTTGATTACAAAGGCAGATGGCGGAAAGTTTGGGAAAACAGAAACAGGCAATATTTGGTTGGATGCAGACAAAACTTCGCCGTATCATTTTTATCAATTTTGGTTAAATGCATCAGATGAGGATGCCAAAAAATGGATCCGCATTTTCACTTTCCTGGATAAAGAAATCATCGAAAAAATTATTGTAGCACATGATGCAAATGCAGCATTGAGGATTGTACAAAAAAAATTAGCCATAGAAGTAACCCGCTTTGTTCATGGCGAAGATGCATTACAAAAAGCCGAAGAGACTACAGAAAAATTATTTGCTGCAAAAAATGCATCTGCCGAATCCTTAAGCCTGGATGATTTGGAAAAAATGGAAGGAATTGTAAAAACAAATTTTGATAAAGCCCAATTAAATAAAGGTGTTGATATCATTTCATTTTTATCAGAAACAACTATTTTTCCAAGTAAGTCTGAAGCAAAAAAAATGATACAAAATGGCGGTATCAGCATCAACAGGAAAAAATGTGATGCCCTTCAAGCCATTATCAATAATAGTTTCCTATTGCATGAAAAATATATTTTGGTACAAAAGGGGAAGAAGAATTATTTTTTGGTTGAGATAAAGTAACAAACTTTTTCATCGGATTTTATTGTTATAAACCTTCACTCTTTCGTACATTTTTTGCCTGTTGAGAAAAATGTCAAAACATTTACAACTATACTTTTGAACATGAATTACACACAATTATAAAATGAAAAGAATACTTCTAACAATTGGCCTGCTATTTTTATCTAATACATTCATGACACTGGCCTGGTATGGGCATCTAAAGTTTAAACAAATAAACTGGTTTAGTGGCCTGGGATTATTTGCAGTTATTTTATTAAGTTGGGGTATTGCTTTCTTTGAATATTGTTTCCAGGTTCCTGCCAACAGGTTGGGTTATTCTGAAAATGGAGGGCCATTTAATCTTTGGCAATTAAAGGTGATTCAAGAAGTGATAACGCTTATTGTATTTACTTTGTTTACAGTTTTATTTTTCAAAAATGAAACCTTAAGGCTTAATCATATCATTGGGTTTGGTTTTTTAATTTTAGCTGTGTATTTTATTTTTAAAAAATAATTAATCTCCTGGGGTGTTTGCCAGGTTATTTGTTACTCCTGGAGAAAAAATGAAATTTTTATTTACAAATTCAATAAAAATGAAACAAATATTCGCCATTTATTCTCTTTGTATATTTATCTCCTGTAATTCCAATTCGCCTATTGCGAATAGTGTTGATACAGTTTCAAAAAAAATCAATATAGAAGAGCGTTCAACGATTAATCCGAAACCCGTGAAAACTTACCATGAAACCATAAAAAGTTTTGAGACAACGGATGAATTCAATGTGGCATTATTTGAAACAAAAAGTGTTTTCAGGTATCTTATAAAAGTGTCATTTAAAAACTATGACGCGGAAGATACCTTACGCATACCAGACTTTGGAATCATTCCTTCAGTGGATATTGTTAAAGGCGACAAAAGGCCTTCCTGCATTGTTGGTTTTTTTGATAAAGACAGTTCTTTCAAAGAATCAAAACTGATATACTTCGAAGACAATATGGTAAAAATTCATGTGTTGAAATATTATGGCGTCCAAAAAACTACTTCACCTGCTGAATAGGTTTTCAAAATCAGGTATTTTTTTTCAATCAATAACAATGCAATCCAACCTATGGAAATCTGCTGAAGTTGCATCTAATGCAAAAATGATATGCAGCTTCGATTCAGTTTTTTTCAGATTTCCAGAGAAAGGAATTCTGCTATAAAGCTTACCCCACTCGCATCTTCCGGAAAATTTTATTACCAGGTAATGACCTTGTTTTTCTTTACCTTAATAGTCAACTTTACGTATGCGCAAAATGATTTCTTCAAAAAATTATCGGATGCAGCGATCATGCTTACCCATCAACAAGTACAATATGATCCGCAGTATTTTGTAATAAAATATCCCAACGGCGATGTACCGGCCAATAAAGGAGTATGTACGGATGTAGTAATTCGTGCATACCGGAAGTTGGGAATTGATTTACAAAAAGAGGTGCATATAGACATGGTAAATCATTTTTCAAAATACCCGCATCTCTGGGGCTTACAACGAACCGATGCAAATATTGATCATCGCCGTGTTCCAAACCTGATGAAATTTTTTGAAAGAAAAAATGCTGCATTACCAATCACTACGAATGCTGCTTCATATAATCCCGGTGACATTGTTTGCTGGGATTTAGGCAGTGGAATTACGCATATCGGAATTGTTGTTGAACGAAAATCCATGGATGGCAAAAGGTATTGCATAGTTCATAATATTGGTGGTGGGCAAGTGATTGCAGATTGTTTATTTAGCTACAAAATCATAGGGCATTACAGGTTTATAGAATAATTATTCAATTCCTTTTTTTTCTATAAAATCCGCAATTCTTTTTCGTTCTCCTATGAGTAACAAGGCAATCAATATTTTAGCAATTGAGATGATTAATCCCTGGTATAAATTAGGGGGTACAAATGTTTCTGTAATCAAAATATATAATTGCGCGCATGTA
>CAYXHX010000133.1:0-6999 GCA_964464835.1 uncultured Chitinophagaceae bacterium
TCTATTTTATTATGGTTATATTTTGCACTCATCTTTGATGCATTGGTTTTATTTTTATTGTTCCAGTTCCAGGATTATCCTTTGGAAAATGTGATGGTCGTTTTTAGTTTTCTCAACCCCATAGACCTGGGCCGCATACAAATATTATTGCAAATGGATATCTCCGCATTGATGGGATATACCGGCGCTGTTTACCGCGATTTCTTTGGCAGTAGTACCGGCATCCTCATTTCATTTATCGGCCTTTTTGCTTGGATTATTTTACCGGTATATTTTTCATTGAGAAAGTTCCGGAGAAAGGATTTATAGAAAAAATTATTTTTTTATAAAAAAATCAGCCCTGTATTTTACCATGCCATTTTTTTTGCCGGGAAAAAAAATTGTGTATCTTACCATAGCTTATGAGATTGAAATTACAACTTCAATGCTATGAACGGGAAAATGTGATACCGGTAAATTATCAATACCCGCTTGCATCCGCCATTTATAAAATATTGCAACAGGCCGATGCTGAATATTCGGCTTTCCTGCATGAAACCGGCTATGGCAAAGGCTTTAAGCTATTTACATTTTCAGATATTAAATGCCCTTTTAGCATTAAAGATGACAGGTTGATATTACAATCAGCACAAGTGGAATTGATTGTATGTTTTCATTTACCCAAAGCAGCAGAAACTTTTATCAAAGGTTTATTTTTATCTCAGCAAATAAGTATAGCTGATACATACAGCAAAGCAAGTTTTACCGTGATGCAGGTAGCATCTTTGTCATCAGTATTGGATGGCTTTGCCGGGGGCAACTCTGTGGATCTTTTATTAAAACCAATATCACCAATAGTTTGTGGCTTTAAAAAAGAAAATGGCTATTACGATTTTTTATCACCGGAGAATGAACGGTATGAAGAAATGCTTTTTATAAATTGGGAAGAAAAATGCAAAGCCGTATTTGGAGATGATGTAGGCAGTCATAAAATGGATAGTGCATTCATCCAAACTATCTTTTATAATAACCCGCCAAAATCACGTTTGATCACCATTAAAGCCCATACACCGGAAGCAACAAAAATCCGCGGTTTTAATAATTTTAAAATCAATGTAAAGGGAGAAAAAGATATTGTAGAACTGGTTTTAAATTCCGGTATTGGCTTGTATAATGCACAAGGCAGGGGTTGTATGGATATTTTCCGGTATAAAATAAAAACTACGACTATGGCATTTGAATTTAAAATACAATTGGTGGGCATCAACAAACCACCTGTTTACAGAAAATTAAAAGTCCCCGAGAATATGACTTTTGAAAAATTTCATGAATCTATACAAATATGTTTTGACTGGTACAATTGTCATTTATACAGTTTCTCTGAAAGAGGGTATGGAAGTGATTTTCAAATAGAAATTCCTGGAGGAATGAGCCAGGAAAATTCATTGAATGCCGGGAAAGTAAAGTTGAAAGAAATTTTTAATCATGAGAAGCAAACATTCATCTATATCTACGATTTTGGCGATGATTGGACACATACAATTATTTTGGAAAAGATTACTACAGAAAAAATTTCCAGGCCTTCGTGTACCGGTGGTAAAGGCAAATGCCCGCCGGAAGATTGTGGTGGTATAGATGGCTATAGATGGTTTTTAAAAGTTATCAAAAACCCCAATGATTCCGAGTATGAAGAGATGCGGGAATGGGCGTGTTTGGAGAAAGGTGAAGAATGGGATGTACAAGAATTTGATATGGATGAAGTCAATGAAATACTTTTAGATGAATTCTAAAAAATAGAAAAATTTTATTGCAATAAAATATGTACGCTTATGGATCATCAAAAAATACTGCGGATGTTGCGCTTACTGATGAAGTTATCCGGCAGGCGCTGGTGTTCTTTACAGGAAGTGGCAGACATCCTGCAATGCTCACAAAGAACGGTGTACAGGTATCTCGAAACATTTGAGTCTGCCGGTTTTTTAGTAGAAAGAAATGATGGAAAATATCGCTTGCAAAGCAATAGTTATAACCGTAGTTTGCAAAGCCTGTTGTATTTTTCGGCAGAAGAAGTAGCCATCATTTATGAAACATTGGAATTAATTGAAGGCACTACATCCGTAAAAGAGCAATTAATACGAAAGCTGAATGTGTTGTATGATTTCAAAGCATTGGAGCAATTACAGAAAACAAATGACCTTGCAAAAATTCATACATTGAGTGAAGCCATTAAAAATAAAAAACAAGTACACTTAAAAAAGGACCGTTCCTCCAACAGTGATAATATTTCAGACAGGAAAGTAGAGCCTTTTGATTTTTCTCCCGACTACCGTTCTGTTTGGTGCTTTGAATTGGATAGTAAAAGTTTTAAACAATTTAAGCTCTCCCGCATACAGGATATTGAATTGACAAATAGAAATTGGGAAAATGAAATGATGCACCATATTTTTTTTACAGATGCATTCCGGATTGCAGCCATCAGGCCATTGGAAAAAATAGAAGCAACATTGAGTTTGAAAGCGTATAATTTATTGGTAGAAGAATATCCATTATCCCGTGAATGTATTGAAGAAAATAAAGGCAGTTATCATTTAAAAATCCCGGTATCGGGGTACCAGGGCATTGGCCGGTTTGTATTGGGGCTGCCCGGGGAAATAGAAGTTTTAGGAACGAAAGGCTTTAAAAAATATTTGGAAGAGGAGATAAAAAAATTTGCCGGCTTACGGGAATTAAAAATGAAGGAATAGAAACAGGAACATCCGGTCTTTAAACAACCATGCATATATTTTTAGTAAATGATTGTATGAATAGGATTTGGAGCAATGCTTCAGCAAAATGGCGTTAAGAAATTTATTGAATGAATCGTTAAGCCGAAAACATTGCCCGGATGATTGAATTGGTGAAACACAGCTTCGAGCCATTCTTTTATTTTCATGGAAAAAAGAAAAGGAGATATAAAATATGCACGCGCCCGTGTCAAAAAATCATTTTCACTGACGGTAATTGACACAGCGCGGTAGTAGTTTTGTTCCATCAATTCACCAATAAATTTTGAAGAAATGGAAACTAAAAAACAAGTACACAATTTAATCATCCTCGATGAAAGCGGCTCGATGAGTTCGATCAAAACCTTGGTAATACAGGGTTTTAATGAGATTGTACAAACTATGAAAGGCATTGAAAAAAAATTCCCCGGCCAGGAACATTTAATTTCCCTGGTGAGTTTCAATAGCCTGGGCAGAAAAATTTTGCACGATTGCGAACCCCTTTCTGCCATTTCAGAATTGGATGCAAAAGCCTACCGGCCGGATTCCTGTACACCTTTATATGATGCAATCGGGTTTTCCATTGGCCACCTGCAATCCCAAATAGCCAAAGTAAAAGAGCATCATGTATTGGTAACCATTCTCACCGATGGGCATGAAAATGATTCCAAAGAATATACGGGCGCCGCCATCAAAAAAATGATTGAGGACTATACTTCACAGGGTTGGACATTCACGTATATCGGTACCGATCATGCCGTAGAGCAAGCTGCCAGCAATATTTCAATCATGAATGTGATGAATTTTGAAAAAAATCAACTTGGTGTCCACCATATGTTTGTGAAGGAATCCAAAGCAAGGTTTGAATACAGCAGTAAGATCAGCAGGAATGAAAATGTGCAGGATGGGTTTTATGAGGATGAGTGATAAGTGATAAGTGATAAGTGATAAGTGATGAGTGATGAGTGAACAATTATTTACATGATGATTGAAATGATGACCGGTTAAATATTATTTTTATAGATAAAATTTTTTAAGATGCAGGCAGGATCACTTGTAGTATGTATTGATGATTATTTTGAAGCGTATGCGTACGATCATTTAGAAAATTTTCCGGAAAAAGGAGCGTACTATATCATCCGGGAAGTGTTAGAATGTGAAGATTTCCCGGATAATGGCGAACTCGGTGTACTCCTCGAAGAAGTACAAAATACACAGCGATGGTTAAGAAGTAAATTATCCGGGAAGGAATATTTTATAGAGCCCGGTTTTTTCATGCGAAGGTTCCGCGAAGTGCAACCGCCAATGGAAGTGTGGGAGATGGTGGAGGAGGAGATGGGAGAGTGGGTGTGATTTTCTTTTATTAAATGCATGCAGAAAATATTATTTTTATGAATGATTTTTGGGTATTGTGGTGATTTGGAATTGTAAATTTTATTTGGATTGTAGAAATAAGTAACTGGCTTTTGTGAGTTGATGAAATTAGTATGAAATGTTTCAATATTTTAAAAATATTATTGGTAAAGAGCCATACAATTATCAGTTAAAAGTCGCTGAAATACTTTTAAGTGGTAAAAATGTAATTTTATCTGTTCCAACCGGAGCCGGTAAAACATGGGCTTCTGTAATTCCATTTTTATATGCACAAAATAATCCTATTATACCTTTCCCCAAAAAAATGATTTACAGTTTGCCATTACGAACTTTGGCAAATTCAATATTTGAGGATGTGTCTAAAATAGTCAGCGGCACTTCTATTCAAACAGGAGAATATTCTGATGATCCGTATTTTGAAAAAGATATTATTTTCTCTACCATTGATCAGACTTTGAGCAATTTCCTCTGTTTCCCTTTACCGCTTTCGCAACGACAAGCTAACATCAATGCTGGAGCGATAATTGGAAGCTATTTAGTATTTGATGAATTTCATTTATTGGATGAAAAGCTATCAATGGCAACTACGATAAGTATGTTGAAGATGTTGGGCAACCTTAGCCGGTGCTGTATTATGACAGCGACACTTAGCGAAGGATTTATGCAATTGTTGAAAAGCACTTTGCCTAATTATGAAATAGTCACGCTTGATGACTTCCCAGATGATAAAACAAAAATTGGCTCTTTAAAACCAGTCATAAACAAAAAAGCAATAACAGTTTCTACTGAAAAACTTTCTGCAAAGAACATTATCCAGCATCATACAAAAAAATCAATTGCCATTTGCAACAGAGTGGAAAGATCCCAAGAAATATTTATTCAATTAATAGATGAGCAGAATCAAAATCCGGAGGGTAAACTAAAAAACACTAAGGTAATTTGTTTGCATTCTCGCTTTTTTGACAAAGACAGAAAGGAAAAAGAACAGCAACTAAAAGAATTTTTTGGAACAAATCCCAATGACGAGTCAGTAATACTAATCGCCACACAGGTTATTGAAGCCGGAATGGATATTTCCTGCGAAGTTTTACATACTGAAGTTTCACCTGTAAGTTCTTTTCTGCAAAGAGCAGGAAGATGTGCAAGGTTTAGCAATCAAACAGGCAAAATATTTATCTATGATGTTTTAGATATTGACGACAAAGAAAGACTAACTATTGAACCGGAAAGTAAGGAAGATAAAGAGGAAATAAGAAAACTTAATAATCAATATTTGCCATACGATGTTGGAAAATGTTTAAAGACACTTACCGAAGTGCGGAAGTATTCTACTCTTGATGGTGATAATCCTAAAAAACTGATAGAGGAAATATTGGGGAATGAAAAAGATATTATTACTAGTATGTCAACAGGACAAGACGGCGGTTTTAATCAATCCAAAATAAAAGAGAGTTGGGAACATTGCGCTAAGAATAACTACAGAAATACTATCCGTGATATTCAAAGCGTAGAAATAACGCTTATTACAGACAACATGAATGACGAAGTTGCAAAATACCCTTATCGTTACCAATCACTTGGTATGTACAAATGGAGTTTCGTTGGATGGTTAAATAAGATATACCATTCAGAATATTTTGATAAAGACGATTGGCTGATAATGGAGTTGAAACCAGCTCATGATATGTTCTTAGAAAATGACGAGTCTATTATCTATGAACTTAAAGAAATAAAAAAAGATTGCTTTAATTCCTTACCACCACAAATTTATGTCAATGCAAAGTATTTTGGCTATCATTCCGATTATGGCTTCAATTGGCAGTACCCGAAAAGTTTTTGGAATACTTCACCCAAAAGAGACTGGGAAAAAACAGATAATGAATTTAAGCCGCTTACAAAAGATACTTTTTATCAGCACAATATGGGCTTGATGAGTGTTTTTGAAAAAGAGTTTTTACGGAAGGATAAGAACAATCTGGATTTTATTTTTAGAGAAATAGACAATTTTATTGGACAGCCAAACCTTACCAAAGAAGATTTTATACGATTGATTCAGCTAATGATAATCCTGCATGACTATGGAAAGTTGAATGATAGCTGGCAAAAGCCAATGCAAAAATATCAGGCTTTGAAAGAAACCAATAATCAATTTCACTTCAATGAGATTTTGGCGCATACCGACTTTGACAGTAAAGATGAATCTGACAAACAATTGGCAAAGCAGGCACAATTATTTTCCAGACCTGCTCATGCGGGGGTTGGCGCTTATGCTATACAGGAAATTCTGACCGATTTGTATGATAACGATTACCTACGGAGCAGCCTTTCATTGGCAATTTCCCGACATCACAGCCCTTTATCAGTAAGCTATCCGCAATTTCATATTTCAGATAAAAATTATCAAGCTATTCAGTCACTGTTGGATAAATTTGGATTTAATGGCTTAACCTTGCCGAAAGCAAACCGCTACGAAAATAACATAGATGGATACGCATTTGACGATTGGCAAAGAGAGCATTTGGTGTATCTGTTTTTTGTTCGCATTCTCAGGTTGTGCGACCAGAAGGCAACCGAAAACCTGAGTTTGTATCTTAATGAATAAGGGTATGTTTAGTGAATTTTACATAAAAAAGCAATCGGGTACCTATGCTGAAACTTTAGAGGCTTTCGGCGTTGGAAATTTGCTTTATCAAATTTTAGAAAGAAATAATGTTCGAGGAATAAAGATAACGATTGAGGATTTGGGCCATAGCTATGTTGTAAAACCTAATAAGCCAATTACTAATGAGCATATTGAATCCTTATCCTACTTTCAAATTTTTAAGTTCATTAAAAAAGATGTAAACCAAACACTACCTGTTGGCATCTCGGAGTATTTTGATTA
>CAYXHX010000134.1:0-6932 GCA_964464835.1 uncultured Chitinophagaceae bacterium
CTATACGAGCCATATAAAAACTTTAATTTTTGTGTTTAATTGATTATCCCTGGCGCTGTTTAAAGCGAGGATTTTTTTTGTTGATTACATATAACCTGCCTTTCCTGCGAACAATTTTGCAGTCCACGCTACGTTTTTTAATTGATGCCCTGACTTTCATAATCTATTTTTTATAAACAGGTTTAACCTGCATTAATAAAATAATTTCAATTCTAAAAAATTTCAGGTTATTTATACCTGAAAATAATTCTTCCCCTGCTTAAATCATACGGGCTCATTTCCACACCAACTTTATCCCCCGGTAAAATGCGTATATAGTGCATCCTCATTTTTCCGGAGATGGTAGCTAATATTTCATGGCCATTTTCCAGCTTCACCCTAAACATCGCATTACTCAATGCTTCGAGAATAATTCCATCCTGTTTAATAAGTGGCTGTTTCGACATATAATTTTTGGGAGCGCGAAGATAGGAGCTTGCATTGGAATAGAAAAATTTAACAGAAACTTTTCGGGTTGCATTCTGAAAAATTCAAGTAAAATTATGTTTTTTTTGGGAAAATCAATTGAACCTGGTAGAAATATAGGCTTCTAATTCAGCCACAGGCATGCGGGAAATTTTTTCCATTTCTTTATTTTTTTTAATACCGATCCCTTTTTTATATACCTGGATCATTGCGTGAATTCCATCACGGCTGGCAGAAAGATTATTAAAATCAGTTTTATGCTGGATATAATAGCTGGCATAAACAGCTAAAAATATATTCAAAAGCTGAATATTGTTTTCATATAATTTAGTTAGGTTATCTGTAATATCTAAGGTAAATGCAGGTGTTCCGCTGATCCATTTCCAGACGAATTCATTTACTTTTTTTCTATCAGGGATGTTTTTATCTAAATCAGTATGAATGAGCCAATTGGCAGATTCTATCACAAATGGTTCTGCATTTTCAAAGTCCTTGTCTGATTGCATATTGATATTTTCCGGGATAGGTAGCGACTCTTGTGCTTTTACACAAGGCATTCCTACGCAAATCAGAAGTAACAATATGGCAAGTTTGAGCCTGAACATATTGCAAAAATAATAAATGATTGTATTTCATTTTTGCATCAATGGATTATATTGTTACATCCACGGAACTTTCTGTACCATCTTTTGACACATCTGAGTAATAGGCCAATTGCACCACACTGCCATTATCTCTATATGTGACAAGATATTGAACGATAATTTTGTCTTTTTTATCTGAAAAATTTGGAATTGTTATGGATTGTACATCTTTTTCCATACCGGCCTGTTCCTTCAATTGAATATTTTTAAAGGATTTTTCCCAAACTTTTGTTGGCTTTTTACCATGCCATTTTGTAACTGTGATTTTAACATCAGCCACAGTATGAGCATAAACTGGTAAGGCATATCTTTTTTCTGTCCCAAAATCTACATCAACTTCTTTGGAAATTAATTTCCCGGGAGTAAAGAATGATTGTATGGGTTTAAAAAAAATGATTCCCAATACTGAAGCAGCAATGATAGCCGTTAAAATGATAGTCTTTTTCATAATTTTACTTTTAGTACTTGTTTAAAAATATTACAATGTAAAAGTAAGTATTATGTATTACATAGTACATGGCAATAGAATAAACGGTACTATTTTTTGATGAATGGTAAAATGTTCATTTGAAAATAGGGTTCAATTTTCTGTAAGTAAGTTGTGAATCCACAAAAAAACCCGGGAAACCCAGGTTTAAAATTTATTTTTAAGTGAGAATATGCAATTAAGAGAAAGCTTCTTTGACTTTGTCAAAGAAGCTTTTCTCATTTTTATCAGGTTGAGGATGAAAATTTGGGCTTTTGCTTAATTGTTCGAGCATGTCTTTTTCTTCACGGGTGAGATTTTGGGGTGTCCATACATTTACATGAATTAATTGGTCGCCTTTTGAATAGCTGTTTACATCCGGGAAGCCTTTACCTTTCAGCCTGAAAATTTTTCCACTTTGTGTGCCGGCGGGGATTTTAATTTTTGCTCTTCCGTCAATTGTAGGCACTTCAAGGTTTGTTCCAAAGACTGCATCAGTAAAATTGATATATAATTCATACGCCACATTCTGCCCATCGCGTTGTAGCTCTTTATGTTGTTCTTCTTCTATTAAAATTATCAGGTCACCAGATGCGCCTCCTCTTTCACCCGCATTTCCTTTTCCGGACATACTCAATTGCATACCTTCCTGAACGCCGGCAGGGATTTGTACTTTCACCATTTCCTCACCATATATTCTTCCGTCGCCTTTGCAGGATGTGCATTTGGCAGTAATGGTACTTCCTTCTCCATTACAAGTTGGGCATGTAGTTACTGTTTGCATTTGCCCCAAAAAAGTATTGGTGACTTTTCTTACCTGGCCATTTCCGCCGCAAGTGGAACAGGTTTGCATGCTGCCTTTATCTTTAGCTCCCGAACCATGGCAGGTTTCACATTTTACATATTTTTTTACTTTAATTGTTTTTGTTACACCTGATGCTATTTCCTCATAATTCAATTTCAATTTTATTCTTAAATTACTTCCCCTGGTGCCTGATGAACGCCTGCTGCTTCCCCTGTTTCCTCCAAAAAAACTTCCAAAAACATCATCGCCAAAAATGTCACCAAACTGGCTGAAAATATCATCCATATTTACACTTCCACTTCCTCTGAATCCGCCGGGGCCTGAAAATGCCTGGTGGCCAAAACGATCGTATTTCGATTTTTTATCGGGGTCGCTGAGTACCTCATACGCTTCTGCGGCTTCTTTGAATTTTTCTTCTGCGGAAGCATCGCCCGGGTTGCGGTCAGGATGAAATTGCATAGCCACTTTACGGTATGCTTTTTTAATTTCATCGCCTGTAGAAGTCTTAGTGACTTGTAATATTTCGTAATAATCTCTTTTCATATATGTAACTAAGCAGTTATAAAATGTATTATTGAATCTTTCATTTAAACGCCCACAACCACCTTGGCGAAGCGGATGATTTTATCATTTAAATAATATCCTTTTTGCACTACATCCACTACTTTCCCCACAAGGTCTTTGGATGGCGCCGGTATTTGGGAAATGGCTTCCTGCTTTTCCACATCAAATTCAGTATGCAGGCTTTCCATTGGTTTTAAACCCTGGGCTTGTAGTATAGAACGTAGTTTATTGAAGATTAAAAATATGCCTTCCATGTGTTTGTCACCTTCTTTTTCACCCGCAAGCAATAATGTTTCTGCACGGTCACAATCATCGAGTAAATCAAGCAATGGGATGATTACTCTTTTGCCGGCTGTTTGTTCCAATTCAAGCCGTTCTCTTGCAGTGCGGCGTTTATAATTGTCAAAATCAGCATATAAAAGCAGGTATTTTGCTTTTTGTTCTTCGAGTTCTTTTTTTAATTTTTCAATTTCACCCTGTACAATTTCATTACTTTCAGTTTCATTTGATTGTTCTTGTGCTGCTTTTTCGTCAGGTTGAACAATATTTTCCGCCGTTTCTTCTGAAAACTCTTCTGCTTTATGCCGTTTTGTATGTTGATTCATGATATTTTATTTTCAACCATTTTAGTCAAAAAATTTGCCAATCAATATATAAGCAAATATGACAGTTGATTTCAATGATTTTTTTAGGAAGATTCATTTATTGAATAATATAAAAATGATTGAATCAATTACATTTGCCTTTATTAAAATCAATTGAAATGATAGAAAAAATTAAAGTAGCAAATCCGGTTGTGGAATTAGATGGTGATGAAATGACAAGGATAATCTGGAAATACATCAAAGAGAAATTAATTGTACCTTATTTAGACCTTGATATAAAATATTATGACCTTGGTATAGAACACCGTGATGCCACAAATGACCAGGTTACAGTTGATGCAGCGAATGCCATAAAAAAATATGGCGTGGGAATAAAATGTGCAACGATTACACCAGATGAAGCAAGGGTTGCAGAATTTTCTTTAAAACAAATGTGGAAAAGCCCCAATGGCACAATCCGGAATATATTGGATGGAACTGTTTTCCGCGAGCCTATTGTTTGCGAAAATGTACCCAGGCTTGTTCCCAATTGGACTGCGCCAATCTGCATTGGCCGCCATGCTTTTGGCGACCAGTACCGCGCAACTGATTTTGTTACGAAAGGGAAAGGAAAATTAAGTATCCGTTTTGAAGGAGAAGATGGAACTGTCCAGGAATTTGATGTATATGATTTTAAAGGAGATGGCGTTGCACTCGCTATGTATAATACAGATGAAAGTATCCGTGGCTTTGCAAGGAGTTGTTTTAATATGGCATTGAGTAAAAGATGGCCTTTGTACCTAAGTACAAAAAATACTATTTTGAAAAAATATGATGGCCGTTTCAAAGATTTGTTTGAAGAAATTTATAAACAAGAATTCCAGGCGGAATATGACAGGGCAGGAATCACTTATGAGCATCGCCTGATAGATGATATGGTTGCAAGTGCTTTAAAATGGCATGGCAATTTTGTTTGGGCATGTAAAAATTATGATGGAGATGTTCAAAGTGATACAGTTGCACAAGGCTTTGGCAGTCTCGGTTTAATGACAAGTACTTTGGTAACACCTGATGGTAAAACCATGGAAGCAGAAGCGGCACATGGCACTGTTACCCGTCATTTCCGAGAACATCAAAAAGGCAATCCCACATCCACAAACCCGATTGCTTCTATTTTTGCATGGACAAGGGGATTGGAGTTTCGCGGTAAATTGGATGGAAATGATCCGCTTATTCATTTTTGCCGTACACTTGAAAAAGTCTGCGTGGAAACAGTAGAAAGTGGAAAGATGACCAAAGATCTCGCCGTATGTATTCATGGAAATAAAGTGATACAAGGAAAAGATTATTTGAATACAGAAGAATTCCTCGATGCGTTGGATGCAAATTTGAAAGCTAAAATCGGGTAAATTTTTGTTGATTTCAAGAGTAATATAATTTCCAAATATTCAATTTTTTGGATACATTTACTATTGAGCCATGCAAAAGCCCCAACGATATATTGCGCACTTTGATTTGGATTCATTTTTTGTAAGTGTTGAAATTATTAATAATCCTTCATTAAGGAATAAGCCGGTACTCGTTGGTGGTAAGGAAGGCCGTGGCGTAGTGGCAGCCTGCAGTTATGCTGCACGCAAATTTGGGATCCATTCCGCAATGCCTATGAAAAAAGCCTTATTGCTCTGCCCACATGCCATTGTTTGCCCCGGGAATTATACTGCTTATTCCCAATATTCAAAATGGGTTACCGACATAATGATGGCTAAAGCGCCACTTGTAGAGAAGGCAAGTATTGATGAATTCTATTTAGACCTCACCGGTATGGATCAGTTTTTTAATGTGCTCGACTGGTGTATTGCATTGAGGAAAGATATTATGGATGAAACTGGTTTACCCATTTCATTTGGATTGGGTGCAAATAAATTGGTAGCAAAAATGGCGACCAATGAAGCAAAGCCAAATGGTTTTTTATTTGTACAACCCGGTGAAGAAAAAAACTTTTTAGCGCCGCTTCAAATTTCTAAAATACCCGGGGTGGGTAAACAAACAACTGAAGTTTTGAAAAGTATGGGCCTGTATTTTATTAAGGACATGCAGCAAAAAAATGCAGATGAAATAGAAGCTACACTCGGTAAAAATGGAATAGATCTCTGGCAAAAATCACAGGGCATCCATTATGGGGAAGTGCACCTGGCGCATGAAGCGAAATCAATTTCTACTGAAAATACATTTCCTGAAAATATTACTGATGAAGCTTTTTTATTAAGCCAATTGGTGCGAATGACAGAAAAAATTTGTTTCCAGTTACGCAGGAAAAAATGCATGGCAGGTTGTATTGCAGTAAAAATACGGTATGCGAATTTTGAAACAGGCACCATGCAATCTGCCATTGATTTTACTTGCAGTGATGATGAAGTAATTCCGGCTGCAATTCAACTTTTTCATAAACATTACCGGAAAAAAAATGAAGTGCGTTTACTCGGCGTACGATTGAGTAATCTTAAGCCAAATGTACGCAATGCCAATTTGTTTGATGATGGTGAAAAAAAATCAAAATTGTATGGCGCCATTGATTCTGTAAAAAATAAATTCGGCGTTGCGGCAGTGCAAAAAGCGCGAGCAGTGAAAAAATAAACACATTTATGTATTCCATTTTCTTAACTGCTGCAATGCTGCTTTCATATCTTTAGGAAGTGGCGCTTCAAATTCAAATGATTGGCCATTCAATTCAAATTTAATTCTTGCAGCATGTAACGCAAGCCGTGATAAAATTGGCCTTTCAGCATCTTCCTTTTTGGCGAGGTGATAATTTTTTTTCAAAGTGGAAATGAGTAAAGGGGTTTCTGTGCCATATAATTTATCACAAACAATCGGGTTGCCCAATTCCGCAATATGTACCCGCACCTGGTGCATGCGGCCGGTATGAATAATAAATGAAACAAAAGTGTACGACCTGAATTTTTCCGATACAGCATAATCCGTTAACGCTGTTTTCCCTTTCGCTTGCACCCGCATCATGCCTTTTTTTGTGGGATGTTCTGCAATGGGAAAATCAATGCTGCCCTGCATTTCCTCTACCTGGCCATGCACAAGGCCGAGATAATATTTCTTTTTTCAAATAAAGATGAAAGGGCACTGTGTGTGGTTGCATTTTTCGCAAAAAGAATGATGCCACTCGTTTCTTTATCTATGCGGTGAACGGTAAAAATATCTCCGTATTTTTCTCTTAATAGATCTTTCAGTGAAACCTGTGATTGCATCCTGTCCGGGATACTATGCATGCCACTTGGTTTATTGATGACAATGAAATCGTTATTTTCAAAAATGGTATCAGAAGGTGATAGATGCACGAAAAAAGGAATTAGGTATAATGAATATTTTTAAGTCATTTATTTTTTTTCACG
>CAYXHX010000135.1:0-6898 GCA_964464835.1 uncultured Chitinophagaceae bacterium
TTTCCAATCGTTTCCAGCTTACTTCACTGATGTGTAAAAGGCCTTCTTTCTTTGGCAAAAATTCTACGAAAGCGCCATAGGGCTGAATGGTTTTTACTTTGGCTTCATACACTTCATTGATCTGTGGCACGGCTACCAAACCTTTGATCCAATTCAATGCTTTTACCACACTTTCTTTATCCGTAGAGAAAATACTTACCTCGCCAAAGTTGCCAACTTCTTCAATGTTGATGGTCGTTCCGGTTTCCTTTTGTATTTCCTGTATTACTTTACCACCCGGCCCGATTACAGCGCCAATAAATTCTTTATCAATGATTAATTTCTCCATTCTTGGTGCATGTGGTTTCACTTCTTCGCGGTGCGCGGGAATACATTCATACATTGCATCTAAAATATGCAACCTTCCTTTGCGTGCCTGCTCCAATGCTTCATTCATTACCTGCATGCTCAGGCCATCTACTTTGATATCCATTTGTACACCACAGATTCCATCGCGTGTGCCGGTAACTTTAAAATCCATATCACCGAGATGGTCTTCATCACCGAGTATATCCGTTAAGATTGCATAGCCATTTTCCTGCGTTACCAAACCCATTGCTACGCCGCCTACATGTTTTGGAATGGGCACACCTGCATCCATCAATGCGAGTGAACCCGCACAAACAGTAGCCATAGAGGATGAACCGTTTGATTCGAGAATATCACTGACTACGCGAACGGTGTAGGCATATTCATTTCCCGGCATCATTTTTTTCAAACTTCTCATGGCAAGGTTTCCGTGGCCCACTTCGCGGCGGCCAACGCCCCGCATCATTTTCACTTCACCGGTAGAGAAAGGAGGAAAATTATAATGGAGAAAAAACTTGGTATAATCAGATTTTGCAGCGCTTTCTACAAGTAATTCATCCAATGGAGTTCCCAATGTAACGGAAGTAAGCGATTGGGTTTCACCTCTCGTAAATAAAGCAGAGCCATGTGGCATAGGCAAT
The DNA here is from genome assembly GCA_964464835.1 of uncultured Chitinophagaceae bacterium. GTDB lineage: Bacteria > Bacteroidota > Bacteroidia > Chitinophagales > Chitinophagaceae > JAFDXJ01. The sequence continues at coordinate 990 of CAYXHX010000135.1, forward strand.
GGATCTACTTCCATAGCAAGTGGCCTTACTTCATCTAATTTACGGCCATCCAGGCGAACACGTTCTTTTATCATCATATCCCGAACGAGTTCCCACTGCAGGTCTTCATAATATTTTTTAGCAAGCTTTTTATCTGTATCAGAAATATCCTCACCAAGGCTTTCAATAAGTTCCGCTTTCAACTGTTTGAATGCATCAGCGCGCTCATGTTTTGCTGAAGCCTTTTTAGCAATTTCGTAAATTTTATCTTTGGTAAATGCAGCTACTTTTTCTTTTAAAGCTTCATTCGTTTCAGGTTTCTTATAATCTCTTTTTGTGGTGATCCCTTTTTTGTCCCTTAAAACCTGTTGTGCTTTTATTTGTACACGTATGGCATCATGCGCTATTTCAAGGCATTTTACCAGATCTGCTTCCGAACATTCATTGGCTTCGCCTTCTACCATCATCAGGTTTTTTTCGGTGGCAGCAATAATGAATTCCAAATCTGATTTTGCCAGTTCACTGCGGGTAGGGTTTACTATGAATTGTCCATCCACACGGCCGATCCGAACTTCAGAAATAATTTCTTTAATAGGAATATCAGAAACGGCGAGCGCTGAAGAAGCTGCAAGGCAAGCGAGTGCATCCGGCATTACTTCCGGGTCGCTTGAAATAAGGCTGATTAAAACCTGTACATCGCAAAAATAATCTTCGGGGAATAATGGCCTTAAAGCGCGGTCAATCAGGCGGCTGGTCAAAATTTCATAATCATTCAGCCTTGCTTCGCGTTTAAAAAAAGAGCCTGGTATCCGGCCTGCAGAAGCAAATTTTTCCTGGTAATCTACACTTAATGGAAAAAAATCCTGGCCTTCTTTGGCTTCGAGGTTGGCTACAACAGTAGCGAGTAAAATACAATTGCCCTGGCGCACAGTAACTGCACCATCGGCCTGGCGGGCGAGTTTCCCGGTTTCAATAATAATTTCAGCTCCGCCTGGAAGTGAAAACCCGGATTGTATGGGTTGTGATAACATAATGTTGTTATTAATTTTCGCAGATCGTTTTTTTTGATCTGTGAAAGGGTAAATAAATAATAGGCCTGGTAATTTTAAAATTGCACAGCCCCGGTAAAAAGAAGAGAATAAAACGGGTGCAATTATTTCCTTAATCCTAATTTCTCAATCAGGGCGCGGTAGCTTTCGAGGTTATGCTTTTGCAGGTAACCCAATAAGCGTTTACGCTGGCCTACCATTTTCATCAGGCCGCGATGCGTGGAGAAATCTTTTTTATTGGCTTGCAAATGCCTGGAAATACTGGAAATGCGTTCTGTTACCAAAGCAATTTGTGCTTCTATAGAACCTGAATTTGCTGAATTCCCGCCAAAGTTTGCAAAAATTTCTGATTTTTTTTCTGTTGTTAAATAAGGCATCTCAATGTGTTTTTTAGCGTCCGAAAAATTTCATCTTTTTAATGTGGCGGCAAAGGTAAATGATAATCTTGAATAAATTGGAAATAATTCTGAAGAAACGTTTTGAAAGACAAGAGAATTTTTAAATATCCCCCAACTGCGGCCGCATCACAATTTCTTCCACGCAGGCAGAAGGAGAAAGCCGGGAAGCGGCAAAAACCATTTCTGCAATATCTTTATCCTGCATAAAACGTTTTTCATCCAAGCCACTTTGTTTCCATGAATCGGTGTAAGCGGCGCCGGGAATGACGGCGGTAACTTTTATATTTTTCGTTTTCAATTCTTCCCGCAAATTGTGTGTAAAGCCAAGCAATGCAAATTTACTTACACTATAACTGCCACCACCCTTATATGCTTTGAGTGAAGCAACGGAACATATATTAAAAATATGCCCGCTACCTGCAGCAATCATGGCTGGTAAAAGTTTGCGGGTTAAATGATATGCGCTGAAAAAATTTACCTGCATCATTTCTTCCATATATCCTTCCGGTTCATCAAATACATTTCCCTGTAGAAAACTACCTGCATTATTGATGAGTATTCCCGGTTGGCCAAAGGAAAGGCACCAGTCTGCAAATTCAGTTAATTCTCCGGAAATAGATAAGTCGGTTTTTTTTATTTGAATATTAATTCCGGGAAATAATGATTGAAGATGTAATTGTGTTTCTTTCAGTAAATTTTCATTTCGTGCGCATAAAAAAAGATCATTACCGGCGGCTGCAAATTTTTCTGCCATCGCTTTTCCAAAGCCTTTTGATCCCCCGGTAATGATTACATTCATTTAAGTTTAATTGAAAGTACTACAAGTGAAAACCACCGGCCATTGCACCCAATCCGAAAATCGGTAGTAATATCAACCCTAAAATTGCGGTTAAGATAAAATAAGCAACTAATAATACTGCGTATGTTACCAATAGAAAAACAACCTTTTTATCTTCAGGTGTATTTTTTATCGGGCCTAAACCAAGGTACCATAAATATATAGAATATACAGCACCTGCAAGTGCAACCAATCCTGCCAATAAAGGTAGAAAAGCAAATAAACCTGCTACCAATGATGGCGTACTACCATAAACAACCAACTGAAGTGACCTGCCAAAATCTTTTTGTGAACCGAAAGAAGGCGCGAGTGCATCTAATACAAATGCAGTAACATATACACTGCCAATTCCAAGCACAATCCGAAGTATTGCATTATAAATTCCCCACGATATGCCAACTGTATGGAAACCTAATACACTGAATCCAATCAGGCCATACCCAATGAATGCGGCTGCAGCAGCAAGCAGTACAAAGGGCACTAAATAGCCCATAATAATATTGTTATTTACTGGCTGTTCCAATGAAATAGCCTGCCATTCTGTTTTGGGTGTGAGCAACATATTTTTTGCTCTGTTTACGAGGCTCATAAGGATTGATTTTTTTTGAAAGATAAATGAAGTTCTTACAAATTCCAAAACTGTTGATTCAACCAGGCTTTAATTTCTAAAAATCAGTCATTTATATTACAAGCGTACCGATTGCTTTTCCTTGTATGATGTTTAATAAATTACCCGGTGTATTCATATCAAAAACAATAATGGGCAAATTGTTTTCCATACACAACGTAAATGCAGTCATATCCATCACCTTTAAGTTTTTGCTGATACATTCGGCATAACTGATGGTTTCAAATTTGGTGGCTGTTGGATCTTTTTCGGGGTCCGCAGTATAAATACCATCCACACGCGTTCCTTTTAAAATAACATCCGCTTTTATTTCAATAGCTCTTAATGATCCTGCTGTATCTGTTGTGAAATAAGGGTTACCTGTACCTGCGCCAAAAATCACTACCCTTCCTTTTTCCAGGTGGCGCATAGCTTTGCGGCGGATATAGGGTTCTGCAATTTGTTCCATATTAATCGCGCTTTGCAATCGGGTATAAACGCCAATTTTTTCGAGCATTGCCTGCATGGCCATACCATTAATCATCGTAGCAAGCATGCCCATATAATCTCCATGCGCACGTTCAATACCGCTTTCATTTTCATTCAATCCGCGGTAAATATTTCCGCCACCAATTACTATCGCTACTTCAGCGCCGGCGGCAACTATTTCTTTAATATCATTCGCATATTGTTCAATAATTTTTGGATTGAATGGATCAAAACTTTTGTCTTGTTTTCCCATAAGCGCTTCGCCGGAAAGTTTTAATAAAATGCGTTTGTACTTTAAAGTCATAGTGTATTTTATAATTGCTTTGCAAATAACTGATTTTTTAAACCGATTACCAACTTTTGATGAGTGAATGAAATGGATTAATTTTGAAACTCTTTTTTTTAAAATAAATTAATACGAATTATGGAAAGGCCACCTGTTTATTATGGAGATTATTTACAATTGGATAAAATACTCGGCGCTCAGTTCCCCGAGAGCGATAAAGAAGGGGAAACCCCTGCACATGATGAAATGCTTTTTATCATTATTCACCAGGCGTATGAACTTTGGTTTAAAGAAATTTTATATGAAGTGGACTCTGCAAAAAAAGTATTGATGCAACCTTCTATCAATGACAATACACCTGACTTACAAACAGTGGTGCACCGCCTGAACAGGGTTATAACAATTTTAAAAGTATTGATTCACCAAATTGATATTATGGAAACCATGACCCCCATGGATTTCCTTGATTTCCGGGATTTGTTGCGGCCTGCTTCCGGTTTTCAAAGCTGGCAATTTAAAACGCTGGAAGCAAAGTTGGGGCTGCGTTATGAAGACAGGTTCGGGCAGGAATATTATACATCTCAATTGCAGGCAAGAGAAATAAAGATTATTAAAGACGCAGAAAATGAACAATCACTTTTGTCACTTATAAATGAATGGCTGGAACGCATTCCATTTTTCAATGAAGTTGAAGGCTGGCATGAGACAGATGCAGCAACAAGTTTGGAAAATAATTCGCAACATCCATTTTGGGAAAAATACAGGGCAGCATATAAAAATAGTTTGGCTGAAGCAGAACGCCATAACCTTACCTACTTTGATAAAGTTTTTTTTGAAGAAAACCCCAAAAGGCAATTAAGCGCAAAAGCAAGCCGTGCAGCGCTTTTCATCATGTTATACCGAGGCTACCCTATATTACACCTGCCATTTGAATTGCTCAACAACCTATTGGAAATTGATGAAGAAATGAGTACATGGCGTTACCGCCACATGAATATGGTTCACAGGATGATTGGTACACGTATCGGCACAGGAGGCAGTACAGGAAAAGATTATTTAAAATCGGCATTGGATAAACATTATATTTTTAAAGAACTTGCACAGTTGACGAGTTTTTTAATGGAAAGCAGAAAGATTCCTGCACTTCCCGGAAATTTGAAAGAGAAGATGGGCTTTACCTTATAATTTGAAAAAGTAAATGGCAGGAATGGCAACACAAAAAATCTGTTTATGGAGCAGCCAGCTCAATATTTCTACAGCCATGATGTATTCTTTCCGGAGCAGGCCGGATACAATAGTTTTTGATGAACCACTATACGCACATTATTTATTAAAGTCCGGTATTGACCACCCGGGGAAAAATGAAATTGTAGCATCGCAGGAAAATGATGGCGAAAAAGTAGTGAATGAAATTATTTTGAAAGAATATGATAAACCGGTTTCATTTTTCAAACAAATGACGCATCACTTATTGGATCTGGATGAAAGTTTCTTAAGCGAAGTGAGCAATATCATTTTTATTCGAGATCCAAAACAAATTATCAGTTCTTATGCAATCGTTCGCCCGGATGTAACGATGCAGGATATTGGTATTGAAAAGCAATGGGAATTATTCAATAGCCTTCAAAAGAAAAAAATAAGTCCGGTGGTACTGGATTCCAATGAAATTTTAAAAAACCCGGAAGTCGTATTAAAAAAATTATGTGTTGCGGTTGGCATTCCATTTTATTCATCTATGTTGCATTGGGAGCCCGGCCCAAAAAATGAAGACGGCGTGTGGGAAAAATACTGGTATGCAAATGTGCATACGTCCACAGGTTTTGAAAAACAAAAAACAAGCAATCGTACACTTCCGGGATATTTAGAACCCTTGTATGTTGCCAGCAAAAAATATTACGATCAATTATTTACACATTCAATAAAAGCATAAAAAATGTTACAAAAATTTAATCCTAAAAATGAGGATATAAAAATATTTGTGGGGGATAAATTATACCCGCGCAAGGAAGCAAAGATTTCTGTATTTGACAGCGCTGTACAAGGCGGAGATGCAGTATGGGAAGGTATCAGGGTATATAATGGAAAAATATTTTGCCTGCACAAACATTTGCAAAGATTACAGGCTTCGGCAAAGACAATGGATTTTGCAAATGTTCCATCGAATGAAAAAATTATTGATGCGATACGGCAAACTCTACATGCAAATAATATGCATAACGATACGCATATCCGGCTGACATTGACGCGCGGAGAAAAAATTACT
>CAYXHX010000136.1:0-6878 GCA_964464835.1 uncultured Chitinophagaceae bacterium
TAAGGTTTCGGTTAAAAAAATATTATACGCGCCGCCACCGGTTACAAATATTTTTTTATTTGTGGTTTCTGAAGTGCATGAATGAATCGCTGAAATAATTTGATCACAAACATGTTCGGTAAAAGTCCTCAGTTTATCTACATTGGAAATATTAAAGCTGTTTATTAGTGGTAAAATCATTTCTATTCCAAATTGATTGGATAATGATTTAGGATAAACTTTTTTATAGTAATCAAGCGCATTTAATTTTCGCAACAAATCTTCATTTACTTTGCCAAGGCTTGAAGATTTTCCATTTTCATCGAAAGTTTTACCGGTTTCTGCAGCGAGTAAGTCAAGGATCCTGTTTGCGGGGCATACATCAAATGCCACTGCTTTATTGTTATCATTATCATGAAAACTAATATTGGCAATGCCCCCAATATTTAAAAAAAATGAATACTCCGGGAATAGCATTTTTTCTCCCAAAGGTACGATGGGCGCACCTTGTCCGCCAAGCGCCACATCGAGGCTACGCAACTCGGATATAGTATTGATGCCTGTTTCTGCAGCAATTACTGCACCTTCACCCAATTGAATAGAAATGCCATTTGCCGGCTCATGAAAAACAGTATGGCCATGAAAGCCGATGAGTTGCGCTTTATAATCCAGGTTATTTTTTTCTATAAATGATTGAATGATATCTGCAACATATTTTCCGAATAAAAAATTCAAGTGAAAATATTCTTTTGCAGAAAGATGTGCCGCATGTTGCAATTTTTCTTTCCATGATGATGTATAAGGAAAACATTCAGCATACAGTATTTCATAGTTCCATTTGTTTTGATTTTCTTCAAACTCAACATACGCAAGATCCAATCCATCTGTGGATGATCCGCTCATAATTCCAATTGCTTTATACGTCATTTTGGTTAGCTTGTTGAGGTGGCTGAATAATTATTGCAAAATTTAAAATAATTAATTCCGGCTATAATTGGGTGATTCTTTTGTAATCTCTACATCATGTGCATGGCTTTCGCGCATTCCGGCAGAAGTTATTTTTACAAAAACTGCTTTTTGCAAAGCGGCAATATCTTTTGCCCCGCAATATCCCATGCCTGCTCTCAAACCGCCAGTGAACTGAGCTACTACTTCGCTCAGGTTGCCTTTATATGCAATCCTTCCTTCAATTCCTTCGGGTACCAATTTTTTAATATCATCTTCCACATCCTGGAAATAGCGGTCACTACTGCCTTGGGACATAGCGCCGATACTTCCCATGCCACGGTACTCTTTGAATTTTCTTCCTTCAAAAATAATTGTTCCTCCGGGGCTTTCTTCCACACCCGCAAAAACACTTCCCATCATCACCACGTTTGCACCTGCAGCGAGGGCTTTCACCATATCACCGGTATAGCGGATACCGCCATCCGCAATCAATGGAATCTTGCGTTGCTTTAAAACGGAAGCCGCTTCCATAATCGCTGTAAGTTGCGGTACACCTGTACCTGCCACGATACGCGTGGTACAAATTGAACCCGGGCCAATACCGATTTTTACAGCATCGGCTCCGGCATCGGCAAGCGCTTTTGCGCCGGCAGCTGTTCCTACATTGCCTGCGACAATTTGTAATTTTTTGAAATTCTTTTTTAAAGATTTTAATGCATTCAACACGCCAATATGATGCCCATGTGCACTATCGAGGCCTACCACATCTACACCCACTTGTTGTAATGCAGAAGCCCGATCGAGTAAATCAGGTGTAATGCCCAAAGCAGCGCCAACAAGCAACCTTCCAAAATTATCTTTCACTGCATTTGGAAAGTTTTTGATTTGCATGATATCGCGGAAAGTAATGAGGCCAATTAGTTTTCCTTGTTTGTTTACAACCGGAAGTTTTTCTATTTTATGTTTTTTTAAAATTATTTCAGCCTGTTTCATATTGGTTCCTTCCGGCGCCGTAACAAGGTTGTCTCTTGTCATGATTTTTTTTACCTGCATCCGCATATCGGTTTCAAAGCGCAAATCACGATTGGTAAGGATTCCAACAAGCATTCCCTGCTGATCCACTACAGGGATTCCGCCGATTTTATTATCGTGCATGAGTTTTAAAGCATCGCCCAAAGTAGCATTATCGTGTAATGTGATGGGGTCTATAATGAGGCCGCTTTCACTTCTTTTTACTTTGCGTACCTGCTCCGCTTGTTTCTCAATAGACATGTTTTTGTGTAAAAAACCAAGCCCGCCTTCACGTGCCAATGCCATTGCGAGGTTCGCTTCCGTAACCGTATCCATTGCTGCAGACAGCATCGGGATATTTAAACGGATAGATTTTGTGAGATGTGATTGAATATTTACTTCTCTTGGTAATACCTGGCTAAATGCAGGCATAAGCAAAACATCATCAAAGGTAAGGCCTTCGCCAAAAAAGTTTGCTGGGAATGTTTGTTTTCCGGTTGGGTTATTTCTTGTTGCCATGTGCAAAGATAATGTGCCACTTAAATTGTTTCCAAAACAATTTTTAGTTTGAGCTGAAAGTATTGATAACAGTGGGTTTTAGGTGGCACTCTAAAAACAGGAACCGATAGATTATTCCATTTTATACATTTTTCCGGGTAAGCTTGTCAATATATTTTGAAATTCAAGATTTAAAATGGCAGCTGCAACTGCGCTGCTATTCAGGCCGCATTGCAGGTAAATGTCATCAATATGTAAGATGTCTTTTTCCTTAAATAAGCTGATGATCATTTTTTCTTCATCAGAAAATTCAATGAATAGTTCTTTCTGAATTTTCTTTTTCACAACTTTTATTTCCCAGCCCATTATTTCAATAAGGTCCTGAGCTGAGGTGAGCAGTATGGCTTTATTATTTTTAATGAGGTAATTGCAACCGGCACTTTTTGAATCAGAAGTTTTGCCCGGAAATGCAAATACATCGCGGTTATAATTATTGGCGAGTTCAGCAGTAATCATACTGCCGCCTTTGATGGCAGTTTCAATAACGATTGTTGCATCAGACATACCCGCAACAACCCTGTTGCGTTTGGGAAAATTGTGTTTATCTGCATTCGTATCAAAAGTATATTCAGTGAGCAAGCCACCTTGCCGGCACATTTCTTTTGCTATAGACGAATGTTGTTGCGGATAAATGGATTGCAGGCCGTGTGCTAAGACACCAACTGTCTGTAAATTATTTTTTAATGCAGTTTTATGAGCAATGGTATCAATACCAAAGGCAAGGCCGCTTACAATCAACACATTTAAATTTTCGAGTTCTGCTACCAATTTTTCTGTAATCATTTTTCCATAATCTGTATTATTCCGGGTACCGATGATGCTGATGATTTTGGATGTATTCAAATCTGCATTTCCGCGGTAATACAGCATGATCGGCGGATCATAGCAATTTAATAATCGCTTTGGATAATTTTCATCCTGTATAAAAAGCGGGGTGATGTGGTGTTTTTCAATACATTTAATTTCCTTTTCTACTTCAGAAAAACCGGAAAACGATTTAATGCTTTTTGCACGCACAGTTCCTATATTTTCAATCAGGCTTAAGGCAGATTTCTTTTCTTTAAAAATTGTTTCGGGATTTATAAAATGCTTCAACAGTTGTTTTGCCTTGACAGGCCCGATACCGGGAATTTGTGTAAGTGCGATTTTATATATTAGTGATTCATCCATACAAGCAGCTATCTGTAAATCAATATGAAGATACTGTTTTCCATCATTCCAAAATTTGCTAAAACATGTTTAAATGTAAATCATTAAAATTCTGTAAGGAAGCAATTTTTAAATCGGCTGCTGCCCAACGCGGATCTTTTATATAAGCAAGAGAGGGTACAAGCACGCATTTCATCCGTGCGGCTTTTACGGCAATCATACCATTAAAACTGTCTTCAAAACAAATACATTCGTTTGGTGAAGCCGTTAATTTTTCTGCACATTCAAGATAAACCTGTGGATGCGGTTTGCCATATTGCATCCCTTCTGCCGACACAAATGCATCTACTATTGCGGAAATATTGCATAACTGCATGACCAGTTCAATAATGTTTGCCGGAGATGATGATGCAATACCAATCTTAAAATTTCTTTCTTTGAAAAAATTAAAAATGTAGGGAACGGCAGGCATGATATTCGGCCTCCTTTTTATTTTTTCTGTAACTGATTCCAATATTTTCCTTTCAGCAAAAGCCATTTCCATTTCAGGTAAATTAAAATACTGAAACCAGTATGTAATAAATTCCCTGGTGCGTAAACCAATAGTTTTGGTATACATTTCGGTAGTCAGTTTCTTGTTGTAATACTGTAAAGTTTCATTGGCTGCCTCATGCCAATGCGGTTCACTATCAATGAGTAAACCATCCATGTCAAAGATTACAGTATTGAGATGCATAGGTTGAATGTAATAAGTTCTATGAATATATGATTGGTGGATTGATTCGCATTTTCTGTCGGTGTCTCAACCTTTTTTTATCATTTCCGCAATGATAATTAAAAAAAAATGAAAACAACATTTGTATAAAAAACAATAACCTGTACATTTATATTTTTTGAAAGAAGAGCATCGTTGTAAAAAAATGAATTGATTTTATCATTTTTCACTATTTTAAATTTTTTTAAAAACCAACTGCATGGCAAATACTTTATTTAGGAAAAAATCACTCGACACTATTTTGCGTGATCATGAATCCGGCACGGGCGATGGGCATGGGCATAAATTGAATCGGGTTCTTGGTGTGAAAGACCTTACTTTTATGGGGATAGCTGCAGTCATTGGAGCAGGAATTTTTTCCACCATCGGCACGGCTGCGTTTCATGGTGGGCCGGGGGTTTCTATTCTATTTATCATTACTGCTGTGACCTGTGGGTTTTCGGCGCTTTGTTATGCAGAATTTGCAAGCAGGGTTCCGGTGAGTGGCAGCGCTTATACGTATGCCTATATTTCATTTGGGGAAATGATTGCCTGGATTATAGGCTGGGCGCTGATCCTGGAGTATGCAATCGGTAATATTGTAGTGGCAATCAGTTGGAGCAGTTATTTCAATAATTTATTAAGAGGCCTTGGTATTCATTTGCCTTATTGGCTTAGCACCAATTATTCTACGGCGAGTGATGCAGTAGCGGCAGTTACTGCACAAACTTCCGCCGGCGCACCAATGACTGTAGCGATGCAGGAAATCATCACGGGTTTTAATTCTGCACCAGAAGTTTTTGGCAGCAAATTATTTATGAATATACCGGCATTTTTAATTGTTGTATTAATTACAGCATTAGCTTATAAAGGCATGCAGGAAAGTAAAAAGAGCGCCAACCTGATGGTGATCTTTAAATTGTTGGTAATTGTTTTTGTTATCGTTCTTGGTTTCTTTTATGTAAGCCCATCCAACTGGGATCCTTTTATGCCAAATGGCTTTACCGGCGTATTGCAGGGAGTATCGGCTGTATTCTATGCCTATATTGGGTTTGATGCGATCAGTACAACTGCGGAAGAATGTAAAAACCCGCAACGCGACCTGCCGCGCGGTATGATTTATGCATTATTGATATGTACTGTTTTGTACATTCTCATTTCATTTGTGCTAACAGGCATGGTTTCCTATACCGAATTAAAAGTGGATGATCCGCTCGCATTTGTTTTTCAACGATTGAATATGCCATGGATCAGTTATGTTATTTCCATCAGCGCTGTAGTAGCCACTACGAGTGTATTATTGGTTTTCCAATTAGGGCAACCACGAATTTGGATGAGTATGAGCCGCGATGGATTATTACCAAAGAAATTTGCCAAAGTGCATCCTACATATAAAACACCTGCATTTGCAACGTTGGTCACCGGCGTGATTGTTGCTTTCCCGGCATTATTTATTCCTTCTTCAATTGTTACTGATTTGACAAGTATAGGCACTTTGTTTGCATTTGTACTGGTATGCGGCGGAGTATTGGTTTTGCCAAAATTAGCCAAAACAAAAGGAGGGAACCGGTTTCAATTGCCATATATTAATGCGCAATTTATAGTGCCCATTTTGGTTGCGCTTTTTATTTTTGCTTTTCGTTCACGCATTCAGAATGCATTTGCCAATATCAGTAATGAAAATCACCAGGAAATTTTCTTCCTGGTTTTTGTTTTTCTTGCCATCATTATTGCCATTAAAACATTTATAAAAAAATATTCGCTTATTCCGATTGTTGGCGCTTTATGTTGCATGTATCTTTTAATTGAAATTCCCGTCATCAGTTGGCTATGGTTTTTTGTATGGATGGGTTTCGGCCTTTCAATTTATTTTTTATATGGGCGAAAGCACAGTAAATTAAAGGGAGATAAATAATAAATCGAATAGTAACTTGCAGGCTTATGCAAAATCCTATTATAGTTGTAGAAAACCTGGTGAAAAATTATGGAGATTTTGAAGCTGTAAAAGGTATCAGTTTTTCCGTACAGGAAGGTGAAATATTTGGCCTGCTTGGACCGAATGGTGCAGGCAAATCTACTACACTTGAGATCATGGAAACACTTCGGAAAAAAACTTCCGGCAAAGTGGTTATTGATGGCCTCAACTTAGATCATTCACCCAATGATATAAAAAAAATCATTGGTGTGCAATTACAAACTTCGGGATATTACCCGGGGCTCAACCTGACTGAATTGTTGTATTTGTTTGCGGCTTTGTACAATGAAAAAATTGACGCACGTGACCTGCTCGATTCAGTGAACCTTCGGGATAAAGCAAAAAATAAATTCAAGGAATTAAGTGGTGGCCAAAAGCAACGGTTTTCAATAGCTACAACACTGATCAACCGGCCAAGAATAATTTTCCTTGATGAACCCACAACAGGATTAGACCCGCAGGCGAGAAGGAATTTATGGGACCTTATTTTGGAAATCAGGCAAC
>CAYXHX010000137.1:0-296 GCA_964464835.1 uncultured Chitinophagaceae bacterium
ATTTCACAACCGGCATAATATCTTTTGCCTGGATAACCTTCTGCATATTTATTCGCCATTATATTGCCCATGCCCTGCATCACTTGCAAGCTGGTAAAATTTTCTGAAGCAATGAGTTCCATTCCACGGCGTTGCCTTTCTAATTCTTCTTTAAAAAGGCCGAATACTAAACTGTCTTTTTGCATGAGAGGTTTTTTATTTTATCAAAATTAAAACTATAAAATGAGGAAGCCATTATTTTTATGTTGTGAAATTTAATTTTCTATCTTGTTTGCACATATTTTTTAAATGGTACT
>CAYXHX010000137.1:306-5950 GCA_964464835.1 uncultured Chitinophagaceae bacterium
CCAAATAGAATGGTGTTTTAATTTCAAAACACCTGTAATAAATTTTCAGCATGAAAGCAATTATTCCGGTGGCCGGCGTTGGCACAAAATTAAGGCCGCATACATATACACAACCCAAAGCTTTAATACCGGTTGCGGGTAAAACCATCCTGAGTTTTATAGTTGACCAGTTGCACCAGGCAGGGATCAATGAATTTATTTTTATTATCGGCTATCTTGGTGAAAAAATAAAAGAATATGTAAAAGAAACCTATCCTTCACTTTCCTGCCATTTTGTAGAACAAAACGAACGGTTTGGAACAGGCCATGCTATTGAATTAACACAAAACCTGGTAGAAGATGATGAAATATTTGTTGCGCTTGGAGATACTATATGTGAATATGATATCCGGGAAGTGTTGGACAGCCCATATAGTATGATTGGCGTAAAAAGGGTTGATGACCCGCGGGATTTTGGTGTTGCGGAAATTGATACCGAAAACTTTGTTCAGCATGTATATGAAAAGCCGGCAATCCCAAAAAGCAATCTTGCACTTGTGGGCTTATATAAAATAAAAGAAAGCAATTATCTTTTTGAATGCCTGAAACATTTGCATGAGAAACATGAAAAAAATTATAGCTTGTACAATTTCACTGATGCTTTAGAATGTATGATTCACCGGGGCGCTAAAGTGAAATCTTTTAAAGTAAAAAATTGGTTTGATTGCGGAAAAAAAGAAACCCTGATAGAAAGTAATGCGACACTGCTAAAAAAATATGGCGGTTATATTAATAAGAATATTCAAATTGAAAACTCCATCATACTTCCCCCGGTGAGTATTGGTGCGGGTTGTATCATTAAAAATTCCGTGATAGGCCCGCATGCATCAATAGATGCAAATGCTCAGGTTCATTTTTCTATAGTTAAAGAAAGTATCATTGGCTCCTATACCTATTTGTATGAAGTGCTGCTTGATAGTTCTTTAATCGGAAGTGATGCAAGTGTGAAGGGGCTTAGCAGAAGCTTGAATATTGGTGATAATACAGAAATAGATTTCGGGTAAAATTTTTTAAAAATATGTTGCAAAAAAATAAAGTCAACGCACTCTTTCATATTGACTATCCAATTATACAAGCAGGAATGGTTTGGACGAGTGGCTGGAAACTTGCATCCGCAGTGAGTAATGCAGGCGGGCTCGGCTTGATTGGTAGTGGCAGTATGTACCCGGAAATTCTATTGGAACATATTCAAAAATGTACAAAAGCAACCACCAAACCTTTTGGCGTAAATGTACCTTTATTATATCCTGATATTGAGAAACACATCAAAACGATTATTGATGAAGGTGTAAAAATTGTTTTTACTTCTGCGGGCAATCCAAAAACCTGGACAAGAGTTTTAAAAAAAGAAGGTGTTACCGTTGTGCATGTAGTGAGCAGCAGCAAATTTGCATTGAAAGCTCAGGATGCAGGCGTGGACGCAGTTGTAGCCGAAGGCTTTGAAGCAGGCGGCCATAACGGTAGGGAAGAAACAACTTCAATGATACTGATTCCTGCCGTGGCAAATGCAGTTTCCATTCCTGTAATTGCTGCAGGCGGTATAGCTACAGGCAGGCAAATGTTTGCAGCAATGGCATTGGGAGCCGATGGTGTACAAGTAGGCAGCCGGTTTGTTTGTAGCAATGAAGCCTCAAATCATATTCATTTTAAAAATGCCATTATCAATTCAAATGAAGGGGATACTTTATTGAGCATGAAAAAAATAGTGCCAGTACGGTTATTAAGAAATAATTTTTTTGAGCAAATCAAAGAAGCAGAATTAAATGGCGCTTCTGCTGAAAAGTTATCTGAAATTTTAGGCAGAGGCAGGGCAAAGAAAGGCATGTTTGAAGGAGATATAGAAAATGGTGAGTTAGAAATCGGGCAAGTGAGTTCATTGATCAATGATATAAAACCGGCGGCAGAAATATTGAAAGAGATTTGGAATGATTTCCAGCATGCAATAAAACGACCATTCGATTAATTTTTATCAACTCATTTTTGGCTTCAAAAATTTTGAACAATGAATTATATAATTAAAGATGCGCAAATAGTAAATGAAAATTTAATCTCTGCAAGTGATTTACTTATTAAAAATGGACGCATTGAAAAGGTTGCCAAAAATATTGATGTGCCCTACAGGATAACAGAAGTCCGTGCTGAAGGAAAATTTTTATTACCCGGAATCATTGATGACCAGGTTCATTTCAGGGAGCCGGGCCTTATACATAAAGCCACCATTTATACAGAAGCAAAAGCAGCAGTGGCAGGCGGAGTTACCAGTTTTATGGAAATGCCCAATACAAAGCCGCCTGCATTTACGGAAGAATTGTTAGAAGACAAATATGCAATCGCTTCGAAAAATGCACTTGCGAATTATTCTTTTTTTATGGGCACATCCAATGACAATGCAGAAGAAGTGTTGAAAATGAATCAGCGAAAAAATGATGTTTGCGGCGTAAAAATATTTATGGGTTCATCCACAGGAAATTTACTCGTGGATCAACCACAAGCACTGGAAAAAATATTTGGAAATTCTGAATTACTCATTGCCACACATTGCGAAGATGAAACACGCATTCATGAAAATTTTGACCGTATAAAAAATTCAAAATCAGTTTTGGAAGCTTCCGATCACCCGGTCATCCGCGATGTGGAAGCCTGTTATTTATCATCTTCCAAAGCGGCAGCCTATGCAAGGAAATATGGCAGCAGGTTGCATATTTTACATATCACAACCGAAAAAGAAATTTCTCTTTTCAACAATAATATACCAAGGAAAGAAAAAAAAATAACTGCTGAAGTTTGTGTGCATCATTTACATTTTACGGCAGATGATTATTCAACACTTGGAAATTTAATAAAATGCAACCCTGCAATCAAAGCCGGTGAAAATAAAGAAGCTTTGTGGAAAGCATTGCTGAACGGCCATCTCGACCTCATAGCCACAGACCATGCGCCACATACCTGGGAAGAAAAAAACCAGCCTTATGAAAAAGCCTTTGCGGGCTTGCCCCTGGTACAACATGCATTGCAATTGATGTTGCATTATGTAGCACAAGGGAAAATTTCCTTAGAAATGGTGGTAGATAAAATGAGCCATGCCGTAGCGGATTGTTTTCAAATAAAAAAAAGAGGTTATATCCGTGAAGGGTATTTTGCAGATCTTGTATTGGTGGATATGCAACAACAATATAGTGTAAAGAAAGAAAATATTTTATACAAATGCGGGTGGAGCCCATTGGAAGGCTTTACTTTTCCTGCAACTGTCACCAATACTTTTGTAAATGGAAAGCTGGTTTATGCAAATGGGGTGTTTGATGAATCTCATAAAGGCATGCGTATGCAATTTGACCGTTGATAAAAATATTTAATGCAGGCAGATAAAACGACCATACAAGACCTCTCTATTTTTGAACGGGATGAACATTTTTCTATTTTCCACTTTTTAGATCATACAAAAACCGTAGGAGGAAGGGAGTGGTTGTATGGTTATTTTTCCAAACCACTTCAATCATTGGAGGAAATACAGGAAGTACAAATTTTTCTACAAAAATTATCAGCAGTTTCATCCCGGTGGCCGGAAACAATCAGTAATGGAACCATCATGGTGGTTGAAAAATTTTATCAATCCGGTATCAACGGCCTGCCCGAATATCCTACAATGCTCAATGCATTTAGTTTTAAAATTTTCAACAGTGCTGATTATTCCATTGTAAAATATTCTGTAAAATATTTTATACAGTTAATCCGTGGGATGCAAGCAGTTTATGAATTACTGAGCAATAATGATAACCCGCCGGTACTTCAAAAACTATTGAATGAAGTTGCGCTACTTTTAAAATCACCGATTGCCGGTGAAATAATAAATTTGCAATCGGATGAAAAAATTTCCCGTACACGGGTTTTATATTTTGCGAATTATTTTTTGCATCAATATAAAACGGAAAGCCATGGATTGATTGCATTGTACCACCAGTTCGACGGGTATTTGAGTATGGCGATTGCCGGTGAAAAAAATCATTTTTCTTATCCGGTTTTTATAAAAACAAACCTGCCGCTTTTCGAAGCGGAATCACTGTATCATCCTTTATTACAAACGCCGGTAGCGTATCCAATAGAAATATCTGCCGAAAAGAATTTCCTGTTTTTAACCGGTGCAAACATGGCAGGGAAAAGTACTTTCATCAAGGCAGTTGGTGTAGCTACATACCTTGCAATGGCAGTGCCAGCGGCATCCTTACAATTGAGTTTTTTTGATGGCCTGTTAAGTAATATACAAGTCGCAGATAATATTGTAAAAGGGGAAAGTTATTTTTATAATGAAGTACAGCGTATAAAAAATACAATCCTTAAAATAAGCAATGGAAAAAAATGGCTGATACTGATAGATGAATTATTCAAAGGCACGAATGTGGAAGATGCCATGCGCTGCAGTACTGTGGTGATTGAAGGATTGTTGAAAATGAAAAACAGTTTATTTATTTTATCTACACACCTCTATGAAATTGCTGAAAACCTGCAGCAATACCCCAATATTTTCTTTTATTATTTTGAAACAAATATTGAAGACGGGCGGCTTGTATTTAATTACAATTTGAAACGCGGCATAAGCCAGGATAAGCTCGGTTATCTTATATTAAAGAATGAAGGCGTGGTGGATTTGCTGGATAAAATAAAATAAAGTTCATCCGGGTTATACCCCAAACTGCGACAAATGATGATCAAGGTGTTTATAAAACATATTGTTCCATTGGGTTTTACTTAATTTACCCAATGTCATGGATTTTTTTCCATCGAAATGCTCTCCTCCCAATTCCCGGGTTTTTTCGATGAAGGCAATTAATCGTTTTTTTTCAGTTTCAAAATCTTTATCGTCTTTTATGAGAAATTGAGGTGCGGTTTGTAAATTCTTTTTATACGGCTTCTCATTGGTAATCTTGTCTTTAATTAGCAGTTGCAATGCCATTTTCATAAATGCAGTCGGAGGCTTGTGAATATCGTCATACACCATTTCATACGCCACATTACAATGAGCAAGCATTTGGCTTACAGACATTTTTCCCCAAAGTTGTTTGGTTTCGGGAGTAAGATTGTTGATACGGCTAATCAATTCAGCAGTAACATTATGGTCAAAAATATTTTTCATAATACAATATTTAGCAACATTTAAATTCGACTTTAAAATTACAGGTTTTAAATTTCTGTTTAATAAAATATTTTTGGAATACAAGTAGCTTCATGGCAGTATGAGATGAAATAGTATTACTGTTTTTGTATTCATCAAACTTATGTGAATAATAGATTTGCAAAGGACTTTAAAAACATATTATAATTGATTTGGAAAATGAAGTCAATGTAATATTCTATTACCTTTATCCATTCATCGGGTATTCAAAAATAAGCCTGTAATCACCAAAACAACAAACAGAACTTACCCGGGAAACTATATTTACGCATGGAAAATATTTTATCAAAAACCACTGAGGCCAGTAAATTCCTCCACCAGAAAGGATTTAAAAATGCGGAAGCTGGTATTGTACTGGGAACCGGTTTGGGTAATTTTACCCGGCAAATGAAAGTAGAAAAAGCAATTGCATACAAAGATATCCCGCATTTTCCCACT
>CAYXHX010000137.1:5999-6849 GCA_964464835.1 uncultured Chitinophagaceae bacterium
AAAAAGTGATTGCCATGCTCGGCAGGTTTCATTATTATGAAGGCTATGATATGCAGGAAATTACATTTCCCATTCGCGTGATGAAAGAACTTGGTGTGCAATATGTATTACTCAGCAATGCAGCAGGCGGTATCAATAAAACGTATAAAAAAGGCGACCTCGTTTTAATTGATGACCATATCAATCTGTTACCGGCAAACCCTTTGCGTGGGTTGAATGATCCGGCATTTGGAAACCGCTTTGTAGATATGAGCACACCATACGATAAAAAATTAAGTGATTTAATTGCTCAAACGGCGGTTAGTTTTTTTGAAGTAATGAAGAAGGGTGTATATGCATCCGTTCCCGGCCCCAACCTGGAAACGCGTGCGGAATACCGTTACCTGCAAAGGATTGGCGCGGATATGGTGGGCATGAGTACGGTGCCGGAAGTGATCGTAGCAAATCATATTCAAATGCCTTGCGCGGCAGTGAGTGTGATTACAGATGAATGTGACCCGGATAATTTACAGCCGGTAGATATTTCAGAAATCATTGCCGTGGCGGAACAATCGGATAAAAAGCTTAGTAGGATTTTTGAAAAAGTGGTACTGGATTATAAATTTATTTAAGTAAAATCAAACATGATTTGAAAAAACACTACTGCTTAGCATGGAAATTTTTCAAAAAAAGTGTAAAAACCTTCAAAGCTATTTACAGTCGAGAAAAATTTCTGCCATCATACAACGCACACTGCCACCGCCAGCCGTTTCAATACTATGTATGGAAATGGGTAATAGTGTGGATTCCAGGGAGATTGGTTCTTTCTGCACTGGAGAAAGTGAATCAAATGCGGCCTGGCTCATTATTG
>CAYXHX010000138.1:0-6810 GCA_964464835.1 uncultured Chitinophagaceae bacterium
CTGACTGCACAGGAACAGGGGCTTGTAACAATTTCTACGCTCGCGGCAACCGGCGATTTGGAGAACCTGAAAGTACAATTAAACACGGCATTGGATGCCGGATTGACCATCAACGAAATCAAAGAAGCACTGGTGCAACTCTATGCCTATTGCGGTTTTCCGAGAAGTTTGAATGCCCTCAATACATTCAAATCGGTATTGGATGAACGAAAAGCAAAAGGAATAACCGACACAGAGGGCAAGCAAATTATTGTTGAAAATAATGTGGCCGATAAATATGAACAAGGCCGGAAAGTGATTGAACAATTAACGGGGGTACCACAAAGCAAACCATCGCCCGGATTTGGGGAATTTTCGCCCCGCATTGATGCTTTTTTGAAAGAACATTTGTTTGCCGATATTTTCGCCAGCGATGTGCTTACTTATCAGCAAAGAGAATTGGTAACGATTTCGGCATTGGCCGCTATTCCCGGATTAGAACCACAATTGAAAGCACATTTAGGAATTGGAAAAAACACCGGAATAACCGAAGCGCAACTGAAGCAGTTAGCAGATTTAATGGATAAACATATCAACAAAACGCAAGGTGACATTGTGAGGAAGCTGATTTCAGAAAATAATTAATTCAATAGAAAATGACAACAAATAACATCAAAGCATACGGCACAGAAGCAGCCGACGCGCCATTGAAGAATTTGAACATTCAACGCAGAGAAGTTACAACCCATGATATACAAATTGAAATTTTGTATTGCGGCATTTGCCATTCCGATTTACATGCAGTACGCGATGAATGGGGCGGAACGAAGTATCCGATTGTTCTGGGGCACGAAATTGTAGGTAAAGTTACAGCCATAGGAAACCATGTAAAAAGTTTCAAGGTGGGAGATTTAGCAGGTGTAGGTTGTATTGTAGATAGTTGTCACGAATGTGATTATTGCAAAGAAGGCGAAGAGCAGTTTTGTGAAAACAGAAATACGATTGTATTCAATTCGCCTGATAAGATTTCAGGCGGCATTACGTACGGCGGATTTTCAGAAAACATTGTGGTCATTCCAAAATCAGTAAAACCATCCCGGATCAATGAAAATATTGACGTTTTTGATTTTGAATTATCCGGAGAAGATATGGCTTCCATTGCTAAATTAGACACCCATACCAGCCAGTTTTTCAACCACCGCGATCCTTAAAGAGTGGAATGGTTTAAAACATTAGTCTGATAAAATAAACATAATGAAAATAAAATTTCTAAAGTGGATTTTTTTTCTTGTATTAATCATAAACACCAATACAATGAATGCACAAAATAAATCACTGAGTGCTCAGCAACAAAGTATCGTAACTATTTCTGCTCTCACTGCAACAGGCGATTTGAAGAACCTGAAAATTCAACTAAACAACGGGTTGGATGAAGGATTCCCCATCTTGCTTTAAATTTTAATTGTACTGTACATTTGTGGTGAAACAACATTGAACTACAAATTGTATGTGTTATTATAATGCTATTAAAATAAAGGCCAATGATATTATCCATTTAAAAGGCATTGCTAAAATAGTGCAAGGCGATTTGTTCCGGGATGTGCAAAATGGTTTTGATTATCCTCAATGGCCTGTAATAGTTCCATCCCCAGAAAGTGGATGGGAAATAAAAATGATGGAATGGGGGTTTATACCAAATTATTTACGGAACCGTGAAGCTGTAAGAAAGATGCGTGAAGGTTTTAAAAATGATGATGGAAAATTTAAACCACCGCTTATTACACTCAATGCAATTGGAGAAGAACTTTTATTTACAAAAAAAATTTTTCGCAATGCCGCTTTAGAAAGGCGATGCCTTGTTTTATCTTCTGGGTTTTATGAATGGAGGCATGTTTTCCAGGTAGGCAAAAATGGCAGGCAATTAAAAACTGCTGTTAAATATCCATATCATATTCGATTAAAAATTGCATCCTGTTTTTTCATGGCTGGAATCTGGCAAAGCTGGGCGGATAAGGATTCCGGGGAAATGGTGGATAGTTTTGCCATTATTACTACCCGTGCAAATACATTGATGGAAAAAATTCATAACACCAAAAAAAGAATGCCGGTGATCCTGCCTGAGCCATTTGCGTCAGAATGGATCAGTGAAGGATTGGATGAAAATCGTATCCGGGAAATTGGAAGTTATCAATGCGATGCAAATCGAATGGAAGCATTTACCATTGCTAAAAATTTTCGGGATTTAATAAATCCAATGGAAGAAGTAAAGTATGCTGAATTGAAAGATTAAAATTGATTGCAAATTTTTTTGATTAAGAATTTTGAAGAGAGATCATTTTCTGTATAAGGCCAATTTGCCCCAAATGATAAATATCATGTTGTACAATCCCTTCTACATAATAATCCATTGAAATGCCTTGATTGTTTTTCTCCATAAGGAATTGGTCGTCTTTTGTTTTTAAGAACTGCATGATTTCATCAGTGCATGCATAAAATTCATTTACTAAATGTTGCATGCCTTCTTTCACAAGATCATTCCTTTTCCTGAAATTCATTGCATTTACTGTTTCATCACGGTATTTTTCATTCCCCCTGAAACGCTCTATCAATACAGTTTTCCAATAGATACAATGCCAAATAATTTCTCCGATACTATGCATGCCTTCCATTGGTTGTTTGAAAAAATCTGCTTCATTTATTTCTTTTAATTTATCCCGGAATGATTCCCCCTGCCAACTCCCACCGGAGATATGTTCCTCTATTTGATGCAAATAATTGGAAATAATAATATTTGAAGACAAAAGCATATTAAATCATTGATTAGGTTATTTATGAAAATAGCATTTCAAATACGCTCGAAAATGTGGAAGCATTTCCCGGCAAGTATTTACAATTTTTTAAATGCAGCAATTGTTGCTGATGGATCTTTGGTACTAAAAATACTGCTACCCGCCACCAATGCATCTGCGCCGGCTTCGATAAGGGTTGATGCGTTTTCAAGTGTAACTCCTCCATCCACTTCAATCAATACATGCAGGTTTTTTTCGTCAATCATCTTGCGCAATTCCTGTACTTTTTTTAAAGTATGTTGTATAAATTTTTGGCCTCCAAAACCCGGGTTCACGCCCATCATACAAACCATATCAATATCTGCAATCACATCCTGCAACATCAATACCGGTGTATGCGGGTTGATGGCAACGCTTGCTTTCATGCCAAGTTCTTTAATTTGTTGTATGTTGCGATGCAGGTTGGGACAGGCTTCCAAATGAATGGATAAAATATCGGCACCGGCTTTTTTAAAAGCTTCTGCATAATTCCCGGGGTCGAGAATCATCAAATGTACATCACAAATTTTCGTAGTTGCTTTTCGGATATGCTCAATGATGGGAATACCAAAACTAATATTTGGCACGAATCTACCATCCATTACATCGAGGTGGCACCAGTCTGCTTCACTGTCATTGACCATTTTGCATGTTTTTTCCAAATGCAAAAAATCTGAAGCAAGAAATGATGGAGCGATGATGGCCATATTTTTTTTATTTATGTAAAATTAATTGTTGTACGTGTAAATTTTATAAACAGGTTTTTAATCTTTTCCACCCATTCTCACCACTGCTGCTTTTACCTGAGGATCAGACTTATCGAGACTATACGATTGTTGAAACCTTAATAAAGCGCTGTCTTTGTTATTCATCATTTCATAACACCTGCCCATCCAATAATAGGGATCGGGGTCCAAAGAATTAACTGTGGAAGCAAACCTGAAAACGGTAAGTGCATTTGGATAATCCTTTCTATCGAAATATAAAAGGCCTTTTTCTATATAGGCTTCCATATAAGTATAATTCATTGCAATACAATTATTAAAATGCTGCAATGCTTTTTCTTGATCTCCTGTTCGTGCAAAATAAATACCCGTAATAAATTCGCAATGCGCATCATATTCCCTGCCCAATGACATGTCAAGTATGACATTGCAAATCTGCAGGCATTCATTATTTTTTTGTTCTGCATATAAATTGGCCAAAGACAACAATGCATCAGGAGAATTATAAATTGAAATTGCTTTTTGATAACTATGAATGGCTTTTGCAGTATCCGGAATGTCTTCGGCAATTTGACCATGTGTAAACCATAAGCCATAATTCAAACTATCCGCAAATAATAAAGTATCTACTTGCGCCAAAGCAAATTTTGGTTGCCCTACACTATCGAGCAGAATCGCCAATTTCAACCGCAATCCTGCACTATCAGGATGCAATTGCATGAGTTCCCGCAGGCGAGCTACTTCAGGCGAAAATTTTTCGCTTGTTTCATTCGCATTCGGAACATTGTTTACATTTTTATCATCATTCTTACAGGAAAAATAAAAAGCAGCCAGGCAAATACCAATCCATATCCATTTTTTCATGTTGCAAATGTAAACCTGTGATTTGGAATATGACGAAATTCTGACAAATGATACATCGGGATAAAACTACTTTTGCAAAAAATTAAATAAATTCTGTTTCAAAACAATTTTTGCATAGAATTTATTGAAAAATAAAATCATTTTTATGTTTATGAAAAATCTCTTTTTTACAACCGGGATACTATTGTCAAATTTAATGGTACAGCAATCAGTCAGTGCGCAGCCTGTAACAGATAGCCTCCGTTACAATGATGAAAAACATTTTAAAAATATACAACAACTTACTTTCGGCGGCGATAATGCCGAAGCTTATTGGAGTTATGATGGCAAAAAAATAATTTTTCAAAGAAAAAATGAAGCTGAAGGAATAAATTGCGACCATATGTTTGTAGGTGATGTTCCGGCTTATGGCCAGCCATTTACTTATAAGATGGTGAGTAACGGAAAGGGCAGGACTACTTGTGGGTATTTTACCAAAGATGGCAAACATATCATTTATGCATCCACATATCTTGGAGGCGATGATTGCCCACCCGTACCGGACAGGAGCAAATTTGGAAATAAATATATCTGGCCGGTGTATGAATCCTATGATATTTTCATGGCGGATGTGGATGGTAAAAATATACAGCGCCTTACGGAAACATCAGGCTATGATGCTGAAGCCACCATTTCGCCCGATGGCAAAACAATGGTCTTCACATCTATGCGTGATGGAGATTTAGATTTATACTTAATGGATTTAAAAAGCAAAAAAGTAAAACGTATTACTACTGATCTTGGGTACGATGGTGGTGCATGGTTTAGCCCCGATGGTACTAAAATTGTTTGGCGTGCAAGCAGGCCTAAAACGCCTGAAGAAATTAAAGAGTATAAAGGCCTTTTATTTCAAGGCATGGTGATGCCAACAAAAATGGAAGTATTTGTTGCTAATGCAGATGGCTCCGATGCGAGGCAAATTACTTTTTTGAATGGGGCAAACTGGGCACCGAATTTTACACCGGACAGCAAACACATTATCTTCTGCAGCAATCATGAATACGCTCGCGGATTTCCTTTCAATATGTACCTCATGAATTTAGATGGAACAAATATTCAAAAAATCAGCCATGACAAAGGTTTTGATGCTTTCCCCATGTTTAGCTATGATGGTAAAAAAATATTATTTTCCTCAAACAGGAATAATGGTGGCGGGCACGACACAAATATGTTCATGGCAGATTGGGTAAATTGATAATGCATTTTTTCTATTGAGGCTTATCCATTAGTTTTGGCAAAAATAAATTATCATGGAAACAGGAATGCTGCATCTTCATAATCTTTTACGTTGGGTTATTTTAATTTTATTATTAGTATCTGTCATAAAAAGTTTTTCTGCATGGCGGAGTAAAAAAACATTTACCAAAGGAGATGGAAAATTGTGGCTCTTTACCATGGTTTGCGCACATATCACACTTTTAGTGGGGATTTATTTATTGATTTGGGGGCCAATGGGAATTTCAAATACACAAATACCGGAAGGGCAATCAATCCTGGATATTCCAACTTATCGTTTTCAATGGCTATTCCATCCCATCGCAATGATTATTGCAATTGCATTTATAACACTTGGCAGAGGCATGAGTAAAAAAGCTATTCCTGATGAAGCAAAATTCCGGAAGGCATTTACGTATTTTTTGCTTGCATTGATCCTGATATTGGTAGCGATTCCATGGGATGCAGCATTAATACCAGGAATGCCTGCATAATGAATGAAAAAATGTTTTATTTTTTCCCAAGTTCTATTACGGAGCAGTTTTTCATTTCTGCACCATCAATTTCAAACGTCACCAGAGTGCGTACTTTTTGCCAACCCTGTTTTCCCGCGGCACCGGGATTTATATGAAGGCAATTCAACATCTGATCAAACATTATTTTTAAAATATGGGAATGGCCACTGATAAAAAGAGCAGGTTTTTCTGAAAGGATTACATTGCGGATTCCAGGCGCATATTTTCCGGGGTAACCACCGATATGTTGCATGAATACTTTTATACCTTCAATAGTAAAAATATTTTGTGAGGGGAATTCTGCACGAATTTCCTGCCCGTCTATATTTCCATATACACCACGCAATGGTTTAAATGCTTGTAATTTATTCACCAATTCAATTGTTCCAAAATCTCCTGCATGCCATATCTCATCGCAATCTTTAAAATTTTGAAGCATGCCATCATCCAAATATCCATGCGTATCTGATAATAAACCGATCTTTTTGCTGATAATATAAGGTTTTAAAAATTCATGTAAAATTACAACTGAAAAAAATGCCTTTTATTTTAAGAATATATTTTATGCAAACGCATTTATTTTAATTAATTTTGAAGATGCTGTTTTTTAGAAATTTTATTTATTGGATTGATAAAAGAAAATGG
>CAYXHX010000139.1:0-6678 GCA_964464835.1 uncultured Chitinophagaceae bacterium
CATTGATCTATTTCATACGGCGCCAGTTGCCCATACATGGAAACAAAAAAATCATAATGAAAATGCGAAGCTTTCGGAACATCTTTAATGATACCTGTGATTTTATAGAATGCCGTATCATTAATGGTAAGTGATTTCCCGAGAACTGCACCAGGGCTGCTTTTCGGAAAATATTTTTCAGCAGTGCTTTCGGTGATTACAACAGCATTCGGATTCACCAATGCAGTGCGTGGGTCACCGGCAAGCATGGGTAAAGTAAAGACATCAAATAATGTAGAATCTGCCAATATCACATTATCTTCCTGGATATTTTGATTCCCTTTTTTTACCTTCATGCCTCCATGGTCCCTGAGGCGCACATATTGTTTTACCTGCGGCAAATCTCTTTTCAAGGCAGGGCCAAGCGGGTCGGGGGTGGAAGCTATAATCCAATTATGCCCGCCAAACTGTAGGTCCCCATCAATCCTGTAAATTTGATCCAATTTTGTATTGTAATGATCATAGCTCAATTCATTCGTCACATATAAAATAATGAGCAGGCAAGAAGCAAGGCCGGCAGCAAGCCCGATAATATTGATGGCTGAAAAACCTTTGCTCTTCACGAGGTTTCGAATGGCTGTCTTTAAATAATTTTTAAACATTTATACTAATTTTTATTGTTTCCGCCGCGGCGGAGAGAATTATTAATTATCCATTCACAATTAAATTACTCGCTCTTCAAACTCTTTACAGGATTGGCTCTTGCTGCTTTAATTGCCTGGAAACTGATTGTCAAAATTGCTATCATTATTGCAAGCAAACCACCCATTAAAAATACAAACCAACTTATAGGTATTCTATAAGCGAAATCCTGCAACCATACATGCATGGCCCAATAAGAAACCGGTACGGCAATGATAAATGCTATTCCTATGAGCCATAAAAAATCTTTGGATACAAGTAATAATACGCTTTGAATAGAAGCGCCAAGCACTTTTCTTACGCCAATTTCTTTTTTTCTTTGTTCAATGATGAATGCTGATAACCCGAATAATCCGAGGCAGGCAATAATAATTGCTATAATGGAAAAGGCTGAAAATATATGTTGAGTTCTTTGTTCTGAGGCATACAATTTTGCAAAATTATCATCCAAAAATGTATAGCTTAATGGTCCTTGCGGATTAAATGCAGCCCATTTATTTTTCAGGCCGGATAAAAATCCTTGCACATCATTGGCTTTAATTTTAATAAGCAACCCTCCATAATTATTGCCAAGCATCATCATCAATGGTGCAATCTTTTGTTTGACTGAAGCATAATTAAAATCTTTCACTACGCCAATCACATGAAATTCTTTTTGGCCGGAACGTACAATTGTTTTGCCAATTGGGTTTGTATTATTCCAACCCAATTCACGCACCATAGATTCATTGATGACTACAGCGGATGAATCTGTCGAAAAATTTTTTGAAAAGTTTCTGCCTGCTGAAATTTGTATGCCCAGGGTTTTTAAATATTCATCATCCACATGATAAATGTTTGCATGTATAGTTGTACTATTTCCATTTTTCGAAAAAATTTCAGTGCCATCCATTCTCGCATTACCGGGAATATTATTTGAAATACTTGTTGCAATAATATGGTTGTCCTGTACAATTTCCTGCCTGAATGCATCCTGGTTTTTTCCAAGGAGGCTTGCATCCTGCAAATACAACACTTGCTCCGGATTATACCCCAATTTTTTTGTTTGCATAAAATGCAATTGCTGGTACACAATAATGGTAGATATAATCAATGAAATGGAAATGAAAAACTGGAATACAACCAGGCTACTGCGTAAAGGCTTTTTCCCTGAAGTATTGGTGGATGCGCCTTTCAGCACTTTAATGGTATTGAATGACGACATAAAAAAAGCGGGATAAACCCCGGCAAGTATGCCCGCAATAATGCATAATGCAAACATGGAAAGCAGGAATGGCAGTTGCAACAATTCATGAAACGAATAATTTTTATTCGCCATTGAATTGAAGGCAGGCAGTATTAAAAATGCAATTCCGAAAGCACAAAGCATTGAAAAAAAAGTAAGTACAACAGATTCCGTTAAGAATTGAGTGATCAATTGTTTTTTGAGTGAGCCCAGTACTTTTCGAATGCCTACTTCTCTTGAGCGCTGCATCGCTTTAGCCGTAGAAAGGTTTGTAAAATTGATACAGGCAAGTAATAAAATAAAAATTGCCAGCGCAGAAAATATAAATACATATTGAATATCACCATTCGGTTCCAATTCGTATTTGGTGTTGGAATACAAATGAATTTTACGAAGCGGTTGCAATGAGAAAATAAATGTGTTCACAGATTTTTGTGCTTCGGCAAGGCTCACACCCATATCGTGCTGGACTTCAGGAACAACATATTTGGCAACCAATTGTGGGAATTTCTTTTCCAATTTTTTTGGATCTGCATTTTTATTCAGCAATACATACGTATAAAAACCAATATTGCTCCAGGTAGTTCGTGCACCAAAAGGTGTTGACGCCATGGATAAAAACGCATCAAAATGAAAATGGGAATCATCGGGAATTTTATCGAATACGCCTGTTACTTTAAATAATTTTCCTTCATTGCCAATTGATACATATTTCCCCAGCGCTTCACCTGTATTAAAATATTTTTTTGCAAATTCTTTTGATATCACCAGGGAATTAGGGGCTTTCAATGCATCTGTATTATTTCCTTCAAGTAAAGGGATAGAAAACATTTGCAAAAAATTGGAATCGGCATACGCCATATATTCCTCTTTAAATTGTTTTTCATTGTATTTTACAAAATTTATTTCCCTGACTAAACGAGTTGATGATTGAATTTCAGGAAATGCTTCTTTCATGCCATTCCCAACTGCGGCATCCACCATCGGGTAAGTAGCTACATCACCGTTGCCTGTAGAGGATAATAATACCCGATAAATATTCTTTGACTCGGTTGGGTACGTATCATAGGATAACTCGTTTTTTACAAAAATGGTGATGAGTAAAAAACAGGAAAGACCTATCGCCAAACCGAAGACATTGAGGAATGAGAAAATTTTATTTTTTCGAATATTCCTGAGTGCGCTTTTTAAGTAATTTGTAAGCATACAATTCAAATAAATATTTTAAGCCAGCTTTTTACATTCAACTGATAACCAAAACTCCGCCGTGATCATATTCATTGATTTTGAAAGGATTAAAAAAATGGCTGATTTAAAAGTGTTCGTTTTTGATACAGAAACTGTACGGTTTTGATAAAGAGGAGTAGTTTTTTTGTGTAAAAAAATGAATATGCGGGTTTTAGATTGTAAATTATTCCCGGTTCTTTAAAAGATTTAATTGAAGTTTATTCTTCAGGCAATAATTTTATTTCCAAAAATTTCATGCTGAATTTTTTCTTTGTCTAGGCTTTCTTCAATCATGATTAATAATTGATCATTTTCTTCAATCTTTGTGGCGCCATCTGGCTGAATAAATTTGCCTGCGATTTGTATAAAAATTCCCCTCGAAGATTCAGGAATATTTAGTTGGAAAATTTTCTTCCGATAGCATTGGTATTGCCATTAGAGCCATGCCGAAAATAAGCTTTACAATAAAAAAAACTGCAAGAAACAATGAAAACAACAAACATGCAAAACGGAATGAAATAAAATATTTTACTGTATTTCTTTCATCAGCACCAAGGTACTCATACAGCGAAGATCATTTACATTCACTGTTTTCAATGGCTCCAAAAATGATAAGCTCAATTCCTGCATACATATTGCCAGTAAGGATTTGGTAAGTAAAAAACGCATGGAGCCATCGGGTATTTGATGGTTCCCATTGGATAAAAGTTTTACTTTATTTTCGATACCAATATCTGATGTCATTCGGATAAAAATACTTCCGCCGGGTTTTAATACACGAATCATTTCGCCCAACATCTCTTTAAAATGCTGTTCATTATTGGCAAAATGCAAAACGGCACTACCGATAACATGATCAAAATAATTATCCGAAAATGGCATTTTCTCAACCAGTGAAATTTGAAAATTTTCTTCAGGTAATTGCGGGTAAGTATTTCGAAGATTCAATATCGCTGCCTCACTCCAGTCCGTGCCATATATGTCAAAATCATTTTGAATAAACCAATGCATATTCCTGCCACCACCACAGCCTGCATCCAGAATTTTTTCTCCGGGCTGATATCTTTCTTTCATGATTTGATCAATCAAATAAATATCTGTCCTGCCAATTATAGATGTGATAGAATTTTGATGATCCATCATTTTTTTTGCTGCAAGATAGCCAACAAAAAATGCCTGTCAAAACAGGCATTTAATGAAAACAAAACCAACGCGTTTATTTTTTATTTCTCCACTTGTTGTACAAATTGCAATTCAGCGCTGATCCGCACTTCCTCACTCACCATTACACCGCCGGTTTCCAAAGCAGCATTCCAGTTCAATCCCCAATCCTTGCGGTTGATTTTTCCGGTCACGGAAAACCCTGCTTTAGCCTGCCCGTAAGGATCAGTAATTAATCCGCCAAATTCAACATCCAAAGTAATTTCTTTTGCAATACCTTTCATAGTGAGCATGCCTTTTAACCGGTAGTTTTCTTCATCAAGTTTTGTAAATGAAGTGCCTTCAAACAATAATGAATGATGATTTTCTGCATCAAAGAAATCTGCACTTTTTAAATGTGTATCCCTGTCGGTATTATTGGTGAAGATAGAAGATGCATCTATGTTTGCGCTTACTTTTGCTTTACTGAAATCATCCCCTTCAGAAATAATCGAAGCGGTAAAATTCCTGAATTCACCTTTCACATTCGTAATCATCAGATGCCTTACTTTAAAAAGGATTTCACTGTGCATGGGATCTATTGCCCAAGTTGTTGTCTTTTGTACTGTTGCTGTTTCCATTGCTTTTAATTTTTATTGATGATGCAAAGTTCAGTTAACCATTTACGAATACTGTTCACATAAGTTAAGAAATGAAAAGGCGTGATGGTTTATTTTACTTCCGCAATTTTTTTCCGGATACGGCTCAGTGATTGCGGCTTGATGCCAAGGTATGATGCAATTAAATATTGAGGGATTCGCTGTACAAAATGCGGGTAGAGATTGGAAAATTCAAGGTAGCGATTTTCCGCTTCTTCACTGTTCGTTTTTGCAAGCCTGTATTGTAATGCAATAAAAGCATTTTGTAATAATAACCTGAAAAATTTTTCAAAGAGTTGATTGGCACAACATAGTTGATCATAATTTTCCCTGTTCAATACCAGCGCTTCCACCGGCTCCAATGTTTCAATGAAATACACACCGGGCTTTCCCGAAAAAAAACTATACTGATCTGTGATCCAATAATTTTCGATAGCAAACTGGATGACAGTTTTTTCACCATTTTCATTGATATAATAAGAATAGGCAGCGCCTTTTAAAATAAAATACACATACTTGCAGGTTTTTCCTTCTTCTGCAAGTATGGATTTTTTATCAAAAGATTTTGGAAAGAAAAATTGAATGAACGTTTCAAACTCCTCATCAGTAAGGGATTGATTAATTGTACTTTCTATATTTTTTCTAAGCAAATGTGCCACTATACAATTTTTGTAAAGTCATTTTTTAAAGCCTGAATAATTGGATTAAAAGATACATTCAATTATTGAAACTTCTTTATTGCCTCACCCAAGTCAAATACCTGTGAATCCCCGTCCAGTGCGGCTTTGATGATGCTGCTTCCGGCTGCGCTGCGGTACCCTGCAGCACAATGCACCACGATGGGTTTACCCAATGGAATTTCATTTACCCGGTCACGCAATTCAGGTAATGGTATACCAATCGCATGCTCAAATATTTTCCCGGCTTTGATTTCTGTTGCATTCCGTACATCAACAATGGTAAAATCATGCGAATCTTTTTTTAATAATGCATCATCAAAAAAAGGCATTTCATTGTTTCCATAAGCCAATACGAAAGCCATTTGAATTTGTTTTTCATATCCAATCTTCGCAGTTCGTGCAATCAAATCATCCAGGTCATTTTCATTTTCAGCAGCCAGATAAAATATTTCTCCCGGGTTGATGATACTTCCCAGCCATGTTTCAAACTTGCCGCCTTTCATCAGGTTGATGGCGTTTTTCAAAAATGCTTTTTTGAATTGGCTGTCCGGCCTTGTATCAATGATGGGAATTGTTGTATCCAATGATAGAGCTGTTCTTTCATCCATGATGGTTTCATGTTTTTTTACAGCCGAAATACTTTCTTTAAAATTATCTGCGCCTTTTTTATTGAGTGCCACATTAAAACCAAAATATTTTGGAACGAATGGTTGCCCTTCCAACAGCGCTTCTATAAATTCGGTTTCAGTCATTTCCTGTAAACTCCAGTTTGAAATTTTTTCAGCGCCCATCGTACTCGTATTTTGATTGCTCATTCCTCTTCCGCATAAACTACCGGCGCCATGTGCGGGCAAAACTTTCACATCATTTGGCAAATCAATTAATTTATCACGTAATGAATGATACATATTTTTTGCAAGTTCCTCCCGTGCAGCCGTAATGGCGCCCGCACTTTCCCGCAGGTCGGGCCTGCCGCAATCACCTATAAATAAAGTATCTCCCGTAAATACAGCTTCTTCTTTTCCATTTGCATCTAAGGCAACAATGCAAATGCTATCCGGGGAAT
>CAYXHX010000140.1:0-1991 GCA_964464835.1 uncultured Chitinophagaceae bacterium
CAGGATCAAAAAAAATTGATTGCTTTTCGTATTATCCAGGAAGCGCTACAAAATATCCTGAAACATTCAAAAGCAAAAAATGTAGATATGCTTTTTCAATATGGGCCGGATCATTTAACAATTATCATTCAAGATAATGGTATAGGTTTTGACAAAGAATTATTATCAAAAAAAGATGGGCTTGGTTTGGAAAACATTGTCAATCGTGCATCCATGATCAATGGAAAAGCTGAAATCACAAGCACTATAAACAAGGGAACCACCATCACAATTACATCACCGTATGCCTGACAAAAAATATATTGCCATAGCAGATGACCATACCATGTTTCGAAAAGGTTTAATCGCCTTGATAAATCTTTTTCCAAACTATCAAGTATTATTTGATGCGGCGAATGGCAAAGATTTAATTCATCAAATAAACCCAAAGAAATTACCGGAAATCATCTTACTCGATATTAATATGCCGGAAATGGATGGCTATGCTACGGCAGAATGGGTTACAGCCAATTATCCCGGTATAAAAATTCTGGCGCTAAGTACCATGGATGCTGAAACATCAATTATAAAAATGATTAAATGCGGCGCTAAAGGATATGTTTTAAAAGATGCTGAGCCAGGCGAATTGAAATTAGCTTTTGATGAGGTTTTGAGCCGCGGTTATTTTTATAATGAATTAATTACACGGAAAGTAATCGGATCAATTAACCTGTTAACAGATACGAATAGCCCTGCTTCAACTTTTATCAAACTTACCGAAAAAGATATAGAATTTCTGAGGTTTGTTTGTACTGAATTAACCTATAAAGAAATTGCCGACAGGATGCATGTGAGTACCCGCACTATAGAAAGCCACAGGGATACACTTTGTGAAAAATTAGATATTAAAACAAGAGTTGGATTAGTACTTTATGCCCTGAAGAATAATTTGGTGAAATTGTAGTTCAGGATGTTTATTTAAAAGCATCCGTAATTTTTTCACATAAGCCCGTTTCAATCATTTGCTCTGCTACTACTATCATATTGTGAAAAGCAGTGCTATTGCTGATTCCGTGGCCAATGATCACCGGCTTTGATATACCGAGTACAGGAATACCCCCATAGTTTTCATACTGGAAGCGGCTCATATAGGCATCTGTTTCAAAATGCCTTTCGCGCGCAATATCATAAAAAGATTCCGCCATTTTTAAAACAACATTGCCAATAAAACCATCACAAACAGTTACATCGGCTTTGTCCTGGAATAAATCGCGGCCTTCCGTATTCCCCGAAAATTGAATTTGTTTATTTTCTTTTAATAAAGCATGAGCAGCTTTAGATAACAAGTTCCCTTTCTCCTCTTCTTCACCCACATTCAATAAACCCACAGTTGGGTTTTTTACACGCAACATATATTGGGCATATAAACTACCAAGCGTAGCAAATTGATTTAAATGTTCCGGCTTGCAATCTGTATTCAAGCCTGCATCGAGCAGTAAACCTGTTTTGCCATTAAGTTTGGGTATGATTGTTCCAATAGTTGGGCGCAAAACCCCTTCCACAGGCTTCAGCATAAACATAGCGCCAATCAGCATAGCGCCTGTATTACCGGCGCTGATAAAAGCTTCTACCTTGTTTTTTGCAAGTAAATGAAAGCCTATTGTGATGGATGAGTTAGCTTTTTCCTTTAAAGCTTTTGCAGGATGGTCATGATAACCGATGATTTCAGGAGCGTGAACAATTTGAATACGAGGATTATCCAAAATACCTTCTGCTGAAAAAAGGTTTTTCAAAATATTTTCATCACCCAGGCAAACTAAAGTGGAAGGCGCCCTGGAAACTGACAGGTATTGCCGGATGCCTTTTATGGCTTCCAACGGGGCGTAGTCGCCACCCATCATGTCAAGGGCAATCGTCATTTTTTATACGAATAAATGAAAGAAAAAAGAAAGCTTATGCTTTCAACGGCGCTTTTTCGGAAACTAATTTTCCTTTGTAGTACAGTTTTCCTT
>CAYXHX010000140.1:2055-6671 GCA_964464835.1 uncultured Chitinophagaceae bacterium
GTCTTTGCTCAGTGTAACTTCCTGTGCAACGTAATGAGTCCTTCTTTTTGCGCTGCGCTGTTGTGAGTGCCTGCGTTTCGGATTTGGCATACTTTAGTTTTTATATTCTAAAAAAAATCTTGTTTAACAGTTCAATACAGCAATCAGTTTTTAAATTGATCCAAGCCTTTCCATACATTGGCAGAAGTGTTTTCGGTGGCATTCTTCTTCATTTCCTCCAACTTCTTCAATACTTCAGGGTTGCAGCCCGGTTCCCCGTTTTCCTTTGCAGCACAAATTTTCTGCAAGGGAATACTCAGGTTGATAAATTCATAAATCCAATCGCCCACATAAATATGGCTTTCATTGTACCCGATATAAAAAATGTCGGGATCCAATTCTTCTTCATTCATCAGGCCCGGGTCTTCCACCATTTTCACGGTGAGTTTAAATTCATCCCAAAGCTGCACTGCCAGTGGATCCCCACACCTGTCACACGCCATATCTGCCTGCCCGTCCACGTCAAAAGACAGCATCATAAAATTGGTTTTTTTATCCAATTTCAGTCGGACTGTAGCGTGGCAATTGGTAAAATCCTGTTCGCCATAATGTTCAAAAAACTTCCCATCAATCTTGTATTCATATTCATGAATACCTGGCTTTAGCCCAACAAATGCAATTTCATAAGCCCTTCGGTGATTCATAGCCGGATTTTTGGGTGGGCAAAGGTATGGAAAGAATGGCAAGATGCAAAATATTAGTGAATAGGAATTTTACCACTATTATGCACTCTTCTTCCAAAATTATTGGTAGGTGCGGACATCTACCAATAGATGAATTTTACCCTACTACTCTATCTTAAACCCACATTTCCATTTTTGGCAGGTGCAGGGCTAATGCCAATAGACAATACATTAAATTTAAATTAATATTATTAAAATTTAACATGCATAGTTTATATTTACAATGCTTTAATCATTGAATCAATAATTTCAAAATTTAAAACTAAAAGCTATGATTTCAAAACAACAAACCAAAAAATCATTACTTGTACTTGCATTCACTGCATTTTATTTAATGCAAAATGCAACAGCCCAATCCTGGGATATTAATGGTAATTCAGGCACTTCGCCGGCAACTAATTACCTTGGTACAAGTGACAACAACAACCTTATATTCCGCACCAATGCATTGGAACGCGGAAGAATTCTTGGAACAAGTGGCGAATGGCAATTTGGTTCCACTGCAAATTATGTGAAAATAGACACTTCCGGCAACCTACGCTTTAATGGGAAGGGAGATTATCTCGTGGGCAGGAACCAATACGTTTTCCGGTTTGCAGAAAACAAGTCTTATGGCTTATTTTTTAATTCAACAATCTAGCAATATGAATTCCGGGATAAAAATAAAACGCCCATATTTTATGTAAATGCCAATACCGGCGAAGGCACTTTTGCAGGAGATGTATTAGTACGTGGCATTACAGTTGGAGCAGGAAATAGTGCAACTTTAGGTAATACGGTTATTGGAATGCAAGCACTTTATAGTAACACAACAGGAAAAAATAATACAGCTATTGGAACAAGTGCACTGCGTTACAACACAACGGGACAAGGTAATATCGCAAATGGAAATGGAGTGCTTTTTGACAACACAACAGGAAATTATAATACGGCTTCTGGCCTGAATGCTCTTACCATGAACACAACAGGAAGTTTTAATACGGCTTATGGCCCGAATGCTCTTGGTGACAACACAACAGGAAGTTATAATACGGCTTCTGGCAATCTCGCTCTTGTTGGCAACTCAACAGGCATTTTTAATACGGGTTTGGGATATTATACCTACATTACAGCGGGCAATCTCTATAATGCAATGGTGCTCGGTGCAAACGCCATAGTAAATGCTTCTGACAAAGTACAGGTGGGCAATTCTAATGTAACCGTTATCGGTGGCCAGGTTGGTTGGAGCACTTTCAGCGATGGCCGTTTCAAAAAAAATATCAAACAAAATGTTCCCGGGCTGGAATTTATCAACAAACTCAACCCGGTAACTTATACACTCGAAATAAAAAAGTTTGACCAGTTTTTGGGTAAAAAAGACAGCATGATTAATAGCAAAGAATCACAGGAAGGCTATGCAGTTGGGGAAAAGAAAATCCGTACAGGATTCATTGCACAGGAAGTAGAAAAAACTGCTCAGGAAATTGGCTATGACTTTGATGGTTTAAATCATCCGCAAAATGAAAAAGATAATTATTCTTTGGTGTATGCGGATTTTGTTCCGTCATTAGTAAAAGCAGTTCAGGAACTGAGTAAAGAAAATGAAGAATTGAAAAATGAAAACATAGAGTCAAAAAAAATAAATGAAGACCAACAAAAACAAATTGACGAATTAAAAGCAATGGTTGCCAATCTTGCACAAGGAAAAAATATTTCCACCCCAGAAGCAGAAAATAAAATTTCCCTCAGCAGCATCAGCCTGGATCAAAACATCCCCAACCCACTTCATAATACTACAAGCATCGGGTATTTTATTCCAAATAATTTACAAAATGCGCAGCTTGTCATTACAGATATAAGTGGAAAGAATTTAAAACAAATCACCTTGCAAAATGGCAAAGGAAATGTAACCATTGATGCAAGTACCTTAAGCGCCGGTGCATATAATTATTCACTGATGGTGAATGGAAAAATTGTAGCTACGAAAAGAATGGTGGTGGCACATTAATCATTTACGGTCGGTGTCTCCGACCGAAATGAAAAGCCCTGCAATTGTGGGGCTTTTTTTTTACCACGAATACACGAATAAAAAATATTCATTACTCATTCGTGCATTCGTGGCAATTTTTTACTATCGGCCGGTGTCTCACCGACCGAGATACAATTGATCCATACCTGTCAAAAGAAATTCCCTTATTACTCCAGTGAAATATTTAATCTTTAAATTTACTACTTTTTCAAAGCAATGAATAACATAAAAAACACAAATAAAAAATTTCTCATTTCTTTCTCCATATTATTCTTTTTAGCAATCACCATCAAAATATGTTCATTTTTCCCGCAAGCAATTGAACAGTATTATTCAAACGGAATATATCCTCCTTTAAGCCGTACATTAAGAAAACTTACCGGGTTTATACCTTTTAGCCTTGGCGATATTTTATATACAATGGCCATAGTCATTTTTCTTATTTGGCTCATTCGCGGCGTGTATTCTTTAATTAAAAAAAGGCCGTTGAAACCAATTTTTTTAAATGCTCTAAAAAAAATAGTACTGTGGAGCCTCGGTATATATATTTGGTTCAATGCCGCATGGGGATTGAATTATGACCGTTTGGGCATTGCCTACAATCTCCAAATACATGTAAAAGAATATACAAAAGCAGACCTTGCCGATTTGAGTAAATCATTATTATTACAACTCAATCATTCCCGAAAAATATTAGGGGATGTGCCTTCCTATCCTACCATTCAAACCATGTATGAAGAGGCAGATACTGCCTACATAAAAACCACCAAAACATTTCCATTTCTCCAATATCAGCATACATCTATAAAAAATTCTTTGTTTGGAAATTTAGGGAATTACATGGGCTATCTTGGATATTATAACCCATTTAGTGGCGAAGCACAGGTTAATACCACGGTGCCGGTATTTGTAATTCCTTATACTGTATGTCATGAAGTGGCGCACCAATTGGGATATGGAAGTGAAAGTGAAGCAAATTTTGTGGGCTATATTGCTGCAACGCATTCCGGAAACCCTCAAATTGAATACAGCGCCTACTTTAATTTATTTGCCTATGCAAACCGTCAATTATACCAGGTAGATTCTTTAGCAGCCTTAGAAAATATTCATTTGCTTGACACGTTGGTAAAAAAAGATTATCAAACTTACCGCGATTTTATATTGGCTCATCAAAACCCTGTAGAACCGATCATTACCAAATTTTATGGTTTATTCCTCCAAGCCAATAAACAACCACTTGGCATTCTCACCTATGATGAAGTTGTTGGATGGCTGATTGCGTATAAAAATAAATTTGGGAAAATATAAATCAGGCTACATTCTTCCTGTTCTTTTTATTTTAAATTTGAAAAAAAGTTATGTACAATGAAAACCCGATTTTTAATTCCGTCATTTATTTTTTTAATTTTCCTGACAGTTTCCTGCAACAATTCGAATGAACCAACCACAACAAATCAACCTGCAGAAAATCAATTTTCAATCATTCAGGATTCTGTTACCTGGCAATTGGATGGGAAAACCCATATTGGATTTATATATTTTGATTCATCAAATAAAAATAAAAAACCTGCAATCCTTGTAGTACCCGAGTGGTGGGGATTGAATGATTACGCCAAAAGCCGCGCGAAACAATTGGCTGCGCTTGGCTATGTTTCTATGGCAGTAGATATGTATGGAAATGGCCAAACAGGCGCTACACCTGAAGAAGCGCAAGTCTTATCAGCACCTTTTTTTGAAAACCCGCTACTTGCCAGGACAGTGCTTGATGGTGCAATACAAAAAATAAAATCATTTTCTCAAACAGATACTTCAAAAGTTGCGGCAATAGGTTATTGTTACGGCGGATTCGTCGTTTTAAATGCAGCTAAACTTGGTGCAGATTTAAA
>CAYXHX010000141.1:0-6653 GCA_964464835.1 uncultured Chitinophagaceae bacterium
ATATGGTAGTGGCGCTTGGATGGTGGTATATTGAATTGCGCAATCAAAATATTGAAATGTATGGATACAGACTTTCTCTCATTGATCCTTCAAACAGCAACTATCATCAAAATACATTATTAGCTGAAAAAGAATACCGAATTAAAAACACACAATACCTCGGTGAAGGGCTTACCTTTTTATTGGTGATTATTCTCGGCGCTGTGTTTGTATTTCGTGCAATGCGGCAACAATTCCGTTTATCAGAACTGCAAAATAATTTTATGATGGCGGTGACACACGAATTAAAAACACCGATTGCCATTTTACAATTAAATCTTGAAACCATTCAAAAATACGCGTTGGATGATGCACGGAAAAAAAGCATACTCGAAATGTCCTTGCGTGAAAATCAACGGCTGAATGAATTGACGGATAATATCCTTGCAGCCGCGCGGCTTGAATCCGGGAGTTTTAAAAAAAGCAGGCAGGAAATAGATTTAACCCAAATCGTGCATGAAACAATACAGGAATATAAAACCCGTTTTGATTCAAATAAAGAACAGGGCAGAAAATTCAATATACAACTGGAAGAAAATTTATTTGTAGCAGGAGAGCCGGTTTTGCTAAAGCTTGTTTTCAACAACCTGCTGAGCAATGCCATAAAATATTCACCCAAAAACAGTTCAATAAATATCACATTAGATAAGGCTGCAACCAATGCGCAGCTTGCCATTCAAGATGAAGGAGAAGGCGTGCCGGACCGGGAGAAGAAAAGGATTTTTGAAAAATTTTACCGCGTGGGCAATGAGGCTACACGTAGTACTAAAGGCACAGGGCTTGGTTTGTATTTGTGCAAAAAAATAATCAATGGTTTTGGAGGAAAAATTTTTGTGGAGGATCATGCTTCAAAAGGATCTATTTTTAAAATACTTTTACCCTTATTAAAATGATAGACAATCAAATAACCGGGAATATTTTATTGGTGGAAGATGAGGAAAATCTTCATGCCACATTGAAATTAAATTTGGAATTGAATGGCTATACCGTCACTTCAGCTTTTACCGGCAATGAAGCCCTGAAAGCTACACAGGATGAATATTTCGATCTTATCATCATGGATATCATGCTGCCGGAATTAGATGGCATCAGCGTTACAGAAAATATCAGGCTAAAACAAAATGAAGTGCCGATATTAATTGTCAGCGCCAAAAATGAAGGCAAAGACCGCGTACTCGGCCTGCGCAAAGGCGCTGATGATTACTTGGTAAAACCTTTTAACTTAGATGAGCTTCTTTTACGTGTAGAAAAATTAATTCATAAAAACAAACGCATCCTGGATAAAGAATTCATTAGTGATGTGTATGAATTTGACCAGTATCAAATCAATTTTAAAGCACAGCGTGCAATTGCCAATGATGGCAAAGAAATTGAATTGAGTAAAAAAGAAGCCATGCTTTTAAAGTTATTAATTGAAAATAAAAATGAAGTTGTTACCCGTGAAAAAATCCTGCAAATGGTATGGGGGTACCAGGTGTATCCTAATACAAGAACGATTGATAATTTCATTTTAAATTTCAGGAAATATTTTGAGAAAGATTCCCGCAACCCAAAACATTTTCATTCCATTCGCGGTATGGGTTATAAGTTTACGGATTGACGGATTCTTTCAAATCCAGGTTTTTAAGCAGTGCACTCAATTCAAAATAAACTTCTTCACGCATTTCAAGGAATTCATTTTGTGCAAACAATTGAAAGTTGCATTTATCAAAAATCTGTTGGCTTTTTTTGGCATTGTCCATTTCACCGGGTATTGATTCCAATTTATGAACCAATGCAGATTCAACTGTTTCGCCTATACCGGTCTTTATCTGCAAAGCCAATACCAGTAAGGATTTTACGGACAAGAAATATTCCCGGTTATTTTGAATTGTCGTAAGATTATGTAAATGAATATATACATCGCCTGTTGTAACCATTGTTACTTTTTTTTCTTCATGCAAATCAGGTGCAGGCTTTGTTTCTTTTTTTTGAGTTCGTTTTCTTCTTAGCAGTCCAGGGATATAAACAGATAAAAAAACAATCAATGCGATGAGTGGGATTAGAAATAAATATTTCAAATTGTTTTGCGAAATATTGGCATCAACTGCTACTGCTGCAGCCGGAGTTGCTTTTGTAAAATATAGTTGAATACTATCCGTATGAATATTTTTATATGTTGAGGTAAGCGGATCAAAGAAAGAAAAAGAAATCGGCGGTAAGACGGATGCGCCAATTTTTTTCCCGATAAAAGGAATCTCAAATTGCTTATATCCTTGTACCGGGAAAACATATTGATCTGCCTGCTGCGTATCAATGCCATCAAAGTGTTCTATATTTTCCGGCCATAGAATAACCGGTGAAGGAATGCCTTGTATGTTTCCGCTCCCGGAAATTTTTACAACAAGTGTTGCATTTTCCCCCACCTGGAAAGTATCTTTTTCAATAGTTGCAGCTATTGAATAATTACCTGCCAAAATTTGAAAATTCGGAGGCTTTCCATTTTCCGGCAATGCTCTCACAGTAAGGGTTTTCGTATCACTGCCTGTAATGGCGCTATAATTTTTTGTTTCCAGCAAATTACCTGAATCTGCAATTGCCACTACATTTTCAACAAGTGCTTTTCCTAAAATTAATTCACCTGCCTGCAATGGTATCAACTGTACTTTACGAATGGTGAATACATGATATTTTTTCCCATCCAATATGGCTTCTTCCGGCTCTTTATCAATCGGCAATTCCTGTACACTGCAACCGGAAAATGATGGCTGCATGGTTACACGACTTTGGCTGTTTAACGCAGTAAATAATTTATATGTGACGAGTACAGGTTCACCGGTAAAAATAGTTTTACTGCTGCTTTGTACCTGTACGAAAATATTTTTTGCAATAAGCTCAGCTGGATTCTCACCCGGCATAAGCCGCGGTATTTTCAAAAGCGGGTCATCCAATGATACCTGTGCATACAAAGAATATGATGATATGAGAAAAACAAAAAAACAAAAATATTTTTTGAAATCAAACCGCATGAAACAAAGATAATTGCAATGATAAAAATAATTTCCACCCGGCGGTTAAGGATGGGTTAAAACAAAGGCATATTTTAAAAAAATAAAATGAACTCCCTGTATTTTTTATTTCTTAATCAATTTATTAAATAACAGTAAGTTTGCCCAAAAATATTCTATGCCATTTTATTCACTCAATACAATTATTGATTTCTTAGAACCTGTATGCCTTTTGAATCATACAAATGAAACCGGTTTCAAAAAAAACCAGTTGGGAAAATCTATCAAAATATATACTGAACATTTCCCGGAAATTGACAAAGCAGATATTATTTTTATTGGTTGTGGTGAATATCGTGGTGAAGCGGGTGGCGGTTTTACAAATGATTCACCGAATGCAGTGCGCGAAGAATTGTATCATTTATATCAATGGCATGATAGCCTGGAATTGGCCGATGTGGGAAATATAAAAATGGGCGCAACCATTAAAGATACGTATGCTGCTTTGCAAACAGTAATCACAGAATTGTTGCAACATGGAAAAAGAGTGGTCATTCTCGGCGGTTCGCATGATCTTACCATAGCTCAATATGAAGTATATGCAAAAGCGGAAAAAATAATTGAAATGGTAAATGTGGATGCCACAATCAATATTGATATGGAGCAGCCTGCACCTGCAGAAAATTTTTTAATGCATATACTTACCTCAGAACCCAATTTTGTACGGCATTATAATCATATCGCCATGCGCCTGCAAACCGGTTTTCTCCAAATGGATTTACCGGTGAGGAAGCCTGTATGCTGATGCAATATGCCGGAATGAGCCCGGCATTAACTACCCTCGGCATTTATGGGTTTCGCTCAAATGGTGATGTACAGGGCATTACAGCCAAACAGGTCAGCCAGATGATTTGGTATTTTATGGATGGCATTTATAAAGGCAAACAGGAATCTGCCATGGAAAATACCAGTGAATTCAATGAATATAAAATTGCTTTTGCGGATGTGGAAAGTTTTTTCCTGCAAAGCAAGCGTACCGGTAGATGGTGGATGCGCATGCCCGATGGCAGGTTAATAGCCTGTAGCCATAATGATTATATTGTATCCACACAAAATGAAATCCCCGAAAGATGGATGCGGGCGATGGAGCGGGATTGATAAAAATATACTATAGAATGATAATGTGGTAATTTAGCGATACTTTTTTTATATGAGGATAATTTCGAAGAAATTAACGAAATTGTTGTCCTAAACTCTCATGATTTTAAAATATGTTTTTTATGCCAGTTAAGATTTTCCATTAACGGGTAAAACACTCTTTGCTTTGGTAAAAGAATTTGTTGATTTTCAAAGATTCTTATGCTATAATTTGTTTCGTCTTCTTTGAATGTTTTTGAAACTACTACTTTGAAGTTATCATCTATTGAAATCAATCCTCTGTCAAATGCTCTGTGAAGATTCGGACACAATGCAATCCCGTTTGTAATAGTATCATCGTAGCTTTCGCTAAATGGAATAATGTGACAAGCATCAACCATTGAAACAGAAATTGTTGCATCTATTTTCATTCCTGAAATGCAACATGTGTTGTTGTAGATTTTAGGAATTTCTCTTTTAAATAAACATCCACGAAGAAAAATCTCTTCTTCATTTTGTTGCTGCATCAATTTCTTGATTTCATTGCTGTACTCGACTGCATCTTCATTCAAAATTCTTCCTTCA
This sequence comes from uncultured Chitinophagaceae bacterium, assembly GCA_964464835.1. GTDB lineage: Bacteria > Bacteroidota > Bacteroidia > Chitinophagales > Chitinophagaceae > JAFDXJ01. The sequence continues at coordinate 4,749 of CAYXHX010000141.1, forward strand.
ATTTCATCAAATATTTTTTGTTGTCCCTGAGTTGAGTTACTAAAATAATTTTTTGTTTCTGGAAAATATTCATCTAATAAAAATTGTTGCAAAATGTTGTTACTCTTTTTGTCTTTCATCAACAAAAGTAAATCTCCATTAAAAACTGCGAATTCAACTGCTGCATTTAGAGTAGCGAAACTTCTCATTGATGCTTTGAGTTGCAAAATATTTTCAAAGCCTGGTTTTGGAATCAGTTTCCAAAACGCATCGCTTGTTAAATGATAGAACGGCAATGCGAAACGACAATCATGACTTGATGAAACAAGCAAACTCCAATTTGTTTTGAATAAAGCAACCAATTCGGGAGTGATATAAATTCTTTGGCTGTTGATTATTTTATTTTGAAATGCTTGTAATAAAGAAATTAGCAGAACAGGCTTATGAGGTGCAATGCCGTGGGCTCTATCAACTCTTAATTTTTGAAATGTAGAAAGATATTTTGTGAGTGTGTCCAAGATTATGCAATAACTAATTGTTTGTGGTTTTCAATCTCTTGTTCAATTCTTCTTTCGATATCTGGCTGTAAACCCCTTTTCCGAATCATTAAAGTTTTCGTTTTTTGCAAAGCCAAAAGTTCCTGGATTAATTGTACGTCTTTTGGCTCTTCTTTGCAGGCTTTTTGTAATAATTCTGTTTCCTGCTTCAGTTTTTCTTCTTGCTTGCCCATATCAATTTGAGTTTTAAATATTTTATTATAAACTTGTGAAACCTGGGTTTTAAAAGTGTATCATTGCATACTACATAAATCTGTCTTGTGAGGAGAATAGGTTCAATTTTTTTAAGCGCATTCCATACAACTTGTAAAAGCATAGTGGAATCTTTGCCTCCGCTAAATCCTATGATCCAGGGCCTTGTAGTATCTTCATCGTATAGATATTGATCTATTATTTCGTTTTCTAAATGTGAAATGTTTAATCCCATTAGTAATTTGAATTTTTAAATTCCATTGTGTTGATTTAGGTAAAGTAACAATAATAAAATATTTAAAATACACTATTTTTATTGTAAGCCAAAGAGATTGAACCGTTTTTCAAATATACATTGAAAAGGTTTAATATATGACAGAGAAAAAATTGTTTTACGGTTTTAAGTTAAGAACTTTCAAGATGAGCAAGAACCAATTCGCTTAATATTCATTGTTCAAAATTTGTTCAATCATTTTTTTCAGGCCTGGTAAATCGTTTTGTATTGCCTCCCATACAATCCTGAATTCTATGGCATGGTATTCATGTAAAATAAAATTTCTAAAACCTCTTACTTTATGCCATGGATAATCATATTTGGAAAGTACGTCATTGTCAATGTGAATAATGGCTTCTCCAATGATAGCAAATTGAAACAAAGTGGCATTGATTAAAACCGGGTTGTTTAAAAAAGCTTTTTTTGAAAAACCTTTTATAAAAATTTCTGTTTCTGATATAGCTTGAAGTATATGTTGAAGCCGTTCTTTTGATGTAATGTGGCTATCTCTCATAAATCACTTTTAAATCCGGTTCAATCCTTTTTCTAATATTTCCTTTCAACGCGTCTTTCATAACAATATCTACATTTTTTGAAACTAATTTCTCCAATTGGAATTTAACATCGGCGATATCAAATAAGGAGAACGTTGAATTCGCAGGTACCTCAATCAATATGTCAATATCGCTTTTATAATCATCTTCACCTCTTGCGAATGATCCAAATAACCATGCTTTAATGATTCGGCTATCTTTCCTAAAAAAAGTTCTGATGGTTTTTCTTATTGCTGACTTATCAACTTTTTTATAGCTGGTAAATGCAAACTTTTCTTCAGCCATCTTTAAAGCTTTCAGCGCCACTTCTTCGTCCTCCACTTCATAAACCAGTTTATCGCTTAGCCAG
>CAYXHX010000142.1:0-3642 GCA_964464835.1 uncultured Chitinophagaceae bacterium
TGTACATAATCATCCTTCTTAAAATGTTGCAATATATTTTGCACATTTTCATGCCAGAAATTTGTGCCGGTTTTTTCCAAAATCCCTTCATCGCCAAACACAGCTACTTGTTTATGTTTCATGGCCACATATACAAGCGTAGCATTTTTATGTTGGGTTTCATTCATTTTCAAACCGTAAAAAATTTCTGCTGCACGGTCAATAGAATCTACGAATCGGCATTTGCCTTCCACATACACACGGATTTCACCGCTGGTTTTCAATTCTGCAGCTTGAATTGCCTGCACAATTTTTTCATGCTCTTCTTTCGAAAAGTAGCCTTGTTTATTTTTCCGGGAAAATGGAAACATGGCTTGGTTATTTTATATTGAACTGGATATCAGGCGCTTTTTCACTGCCCGGATCTGCCTGGTAGTATGCTTTTTCATGGAAACCAAACATACCGGCAAATAAATTCCCGGGGAAAGTTTTCACTTTTAAATTATAGGTATTTACGCCGGCATTATAATCTTTTCGTGCAATATTGATGCGGTTTTCAGTGCCTTCAATTTGTGTTTGAAAATCCTGGAAAGCTTTCGTTGTTTTTAAATCAGGATAAGCTTCAGCCACTGCCATTAACCTGCTGAAAGCGCCTTGCAGTTGGGCCTGTGCAGCCTGGTATTTTGCCAAAGTCTCAGGATCGTTAATGTCCACTTGTATGCTTGTAGCTTTGGAGCGTGCATCTATTACATCCTTTAATGTAGATTTTTCAAAATTGGCAGAACCTTCAATAGTTTTAATAACGCTGTTGTATAAATCTGTACGGCGCTGATAGTTTGTTTCTACATTACTCCAAAGTTGTTTTACTTGTTGATCGCTTGTAACCAATCCATTATATTGGCTGCATCCACATCCTCCCAAAACCAATAAGATTGCAGCGATTACAATAATTCCCAGGTATTTTGTTTTCATTTTGTTTTTTATTTAATTAAATATACAATGTATTCTCTAATAGCCGTTTTTTGGTTGATTTTTTTTATGAATGGTAACAATTTATTTATTGATGGCTTCAATGCCCGGTAAAATTTTTCCTTCAAAATATTCCAGCAAAGCACCACCGCCGGTACTGATATAACTAACTTTATCCTCAAAACCGAATTTATTGATAGCAGCCACGCTGTCGCCTCCGCCAATTAAAGAAAATGCACCATCACCCGTAGCTTCTGCAATTGCTTCTGCAATGGCTTTTGTTCCATGCTGAAAAGGTTCCATTTCAAAAACACCCATTGGGCCATTCCATAAAATGGTTTTGGCATTTTTAATAACCTTGGAAAAACTGTCGCATGCCATTGCGCCAATATCAAGCCCCATCCAACCTTCCGGGATATCATTGCTGAGAGATCCCGAGATATTCGCCTCGGCTGAAAATGTATCAGCTATTATTGAATCTCCCGGTAAATGTAGGCTTACATTTTTTTCAATTGCTTTTTGCATAATTTCTTTGGCAGTATCCAACCGGTCATCTTCACATAATGATGAACCGATTTTTCCACCCTGTGCTTTCATAAACGTATATGCCATGCCGCCACCAATAATGATATCCGTAGCTTTTTCCAATAAATTTTCAATGATTAATATTTTATCGGAAACCTTTGCCCCGCCTATGATTGCAACAAAGGGAAGTTCAGAATGATGCAATACTTTTTCTGCACTTGCCACTTCACTTTCCATCAATAAGCCAAACATTTTTTTGTCCTTACTGAAAAATTCTGCAATCACTGCAGTTGAGGCATGTTTCCGATGAGCAGTTCCAAAAGCATCATTCACATATACATCTCCTAATTGGGCTAATTTTTTTGCAAAAGCTTCATCACCTTTTTCTTCTTCAGGATGAAAACGCAAATTTTCAAGCAACAACACTTCGCCGGGTTTGAGCATATTGGAAGTCAATACAGCTTGCTCTCCGACACAATCATTGGCAAATAAAATGGTAGTTTCCGGTAATAATTCGCCTAAATGTTTAACCAGGTGTTTGAGAGAAAATTTATCTTCCGGCCCATTTTTTGGCCTGCCGAGATGGCTCATTAAAATGGCGCTACCACCATCATTCAACACTTTTTTAATGGTGGGCAAAGAAGCGCGCATGCGCGTATCATCGGTGATGGCGAGTGTTTGTTTATCCATGGGCACATTGAAATCCACGCGGATCAGCGCCTTTTCATTTTTAAAATTATGTTCAGAAAATTTACTCATATTTTATTTTTTAAGAAAAAAAACCGCAGTTCGATTTACAATATAAGATAAAATCGTACTGCGGTATAAAAATTTATATAAAAATAATTATTTAGAGATCAGCCCGGCAAAAAAATGAACAGTACGTACCAATTGGCTTACATAGCTCATTTCATTATCGTACCAGCTTACGGTTTTTACCAATTGCTGATCGCCTTGTGTCATAATTTTAGTTTGCGTAGCATCAAATAAAGAGCCATAGCGGGTACCGATTACATCTGAGCTCACAATTTCATCTTCTGTATAGCCAAAACTCTCATTGGATGCGGCTTTCATAGCAGCATTCACTTCATCTACATTTACTTTTTTATTTAAAATTGTAGTCAGTTCTGTGAGGGAGCCAGTGATAACCGGAACACGCTGTGCATTGCCATCCAGTTTTCCTTTTAATTCAGGAAGAACCAATCCAATTGCTTTTGCAGCGCCGGTACTATTTGGAACAATGTTGGCGGCTGCAGCTCTTGCACGGCGAAGGTCACCTTTTGGATGTGGTGCATCCAAAGTATTCTGATCGTTGGTATAGGCATGGATTGTGGTCATAAAACCGGTTACAATACCAAAAGAATCATTCAACACTTTTGCCATTGGCGCGAGGCAGTTGGTCGTGCAGGATGCACAGGAAATAATGGTTTCAGAGCCGTCCAATATTTCATGGTTCACATTAAATACAACGGTTTTTAAATCACCGGTTGCCGGAGCAGAAATTACCACGCGTTTTGCACCTGCCGCAATATGTGCATGTGCTTTATCTTTATCCGCAAAAAAACCGGTGCTTTCAATCACCACATCTACTTCGTGTTTTCCCCAGGGGATTTGAGAAGGGTCTTTTTGTGCATAAATATTAATGGTTTCACCGTTTACAACAATTGAATCATCGGTAGATTTCACTTCTGCATCAAATGGGCCTTGTGCACTGTCATATTTCAGTAAATGTGCAAGCACTTTAGGGCTTGTCAAATCATTGATAGCAACTACATCAATCCCTTTCATATTATAAATCTGGCGAAAAACAAGGCGGCCGATGCGGCCAAAACCATTGATGGCAACTTTAATGGAACTCATATTTGTATTATTTATTTGTTTTAAGAAGGTGCAAAATTATGGATTTTAGCGGAAATATGGAAGTAAAAACAGGAAAGAATGCACGGATAAAAGTTATTTGTGTTTTATTTAATCAAATTAGAATGCTATTTCAAAGTAGAAAAAATAGCGCAACCAATTATTCTAAAAATGAAGATGTTTATTATTAGTCTTCGAAACATTTTCAATACAAAACAAAAGTTGCAGATAATAAATTTTGCAATAACTGTTTTCACTGCTATTTTTGCGCTCCCTAAAAAGGATACTTCATAAAAAATGGAGCGTTGGTCA
>CAYXHX010000142.1:3672-6394 GCA_964464835.1 uncultured Chitinophagaceae bacterium
GGTTCGATTCCCGTACGCTCTACAAACCGGCAATAGCCGGTTTTTTTTATGGCTTCAACTATTGTTCCTTAATGATATGAAAAGTGGTTCATTTTTTTACATCAACCTTTTGTTTTGCTTTTTTATTTTATAAAAATTGAAACCGGAATTATTAGCTATCCCGGTTTCAAAAAATTTATCATTCACTCCGCCGCGGACACCATTAGTTTCCCACTTGACGCCTATGCGATGGCTACCGGGACTGGGCTTTATTCGTCAAGCCCCGAAAAACAGTACAGCAGAATTATCCCGATAACTACCGGGACTGATTGTTTCAGTGTCAAGCCCAACTATTGGCAAGACTTCTGTTGGCTGTTTGTGCCATTGTCATGCAGGTTGTTTTGAGTTACGTTTTGTTCGTAAAGTTTTTCGTTGGTCTCTTAATTTCTGCTTAGCTTTAGATGCTTTTATGTATTCGCTTATAGCAAGAAATTCTTCTTTTGTCGGAGTTGGTCCACCACCGATAAAGTCAACATCAAGTTCTATTTTCTTTTTCATGGTTCTTGATTTTTAAAATATTTATCAATAAGTCGTAATGCTGCCGATGTGTCAATAATCATGATGTGTCCACCAACATGTATTGCCCCTAAGGTTTTTGTGTAGTGGTCAATCAAATGTGTTTTTGAAACGAAGGAAACGTTTCCCTCAAATCCACGTTGAAATGAAAGTCGGCAAGCAAATGCTACAAGGTTTCCTGGTACACCAGCATAAACTTTAGATTTTCCTTTATTAAATAAAGCACTCTCAACCAAGTGCATATAAACGTGGTCAGACTTTATCTCAATGCTAATTAGCCCTTGAATTACAGATATTGCGATGGGGATTGTTAGCTTGTAAACTTCCCTTTGAGGTTGCTTAAACTCAAATCTCCAATCAAATTGCCAACCATTTTTCTTTGCCACCGATTTAAGGTCTGCCGATGTTAGCAAAGTAATATTGGTTGGAAAAATATCCCCAGTTAAAACATTTTCAATGGAATTAGTGAGTTTATCAACAATGAAGTCAAGTTCTATGGGGTTACTTTTTTTCACTCTGCTAAGTTAAGCAATATTGAGCATAAAAGGTCGTCTCGATAGTTTGGGTTGGCATTTTGACTAGTATCAAAAATTAAAATTATTCTACTGTATTGAAAACTGAAGTTACATTTTTCTTCAAAAAATTATTCGCATTTTGCACCGAAGTAACATGAAGTTCTGGCTGGTATAAGACTTCACTTCTATTAAGTGTTTTTTGTGTTTTAGTACGCAGAAGTTGTTCTCTTGCTTTTTCTAAGTCTTCATCTACGGAATGGTTACTAGCTATTTTAATCAACACCACAAGAAACTCTATGCAAAAAAGTAAAACAATGAAAAGAATATAAACTCCAAGCATGATTTTATCTTTTGATTTCAAATCAAACATAGCACGGATTCTAAGAAGTAACGCATTTCCGTTAAACTCTGATTCTGCTTTTATTGTTGCTTTTGCTTTAGCTTTTTCTATTGAATTTTTCAGGGATTCAAGTCTTGTATTTTCTTTTTGATAGTCTGATTCTTGTTTGTTGGCAACTTTTATTTTCAATAGGGCAATTTTACCGACCATTTTTTGCTTACTTCCACCTGTTCCGTCTGCTTCGGTTTTTGCATCTTCCAAAGATTGCTTCCATTCAGAATCTTTTGATTTACTATGGCTTGCTGTAATGCAATCTGATTCTGATAGTCTCTTTCAGCTTTTTTCCCAGCTTTGTTAATCTCATCTTGTTTATTTTGCCGAAGTGTTGACTTGTCTGTTCATTTGCCTGTCTGTTTAATGTTTGCACAGTCGTTCAATAGGGTGACCGCTAAAGTACGCTACTTTTTCCATTCAACAATTTTTTCTCAATCCTGATTCTTAGTCTTTTACGAAAAAATACGCGAAAGAAAATGAACTACGTAAATACAATTTAGAAAAATTTCCAAAGCAATCCATATTTAAATACAAGTTTGGTCTTAACACAATAAAAAAAACGGCAAACTATCAATAAAAAATTATCGCAAAAATTTAATATTTCAATTATAATAAATGCAAACTTTTTTTGCAAGAAAATTGAAGATATTAATACCGCCTTTTCTTTTTATACTTGAATTTTCGTTTGGCGTCTTGCCTTGCCTGTGGATTATACAAAGGCACGGGGCCAAGTGTTTCGGGTACTGTAGATTTTCTCACTTCATAGCCCAGAAGTTTTTCAATGCTTTGAAATTTATTTTGCTCGGCCGGTATTACCATAGTATATGCCATGCCTTCGCTGGCAGCGCGTGCAGTACGGCCAATGCGGTGTACATAATCTTCGCCATCATGCGGCACATCATAATTTATAACCAAATCTATGTCTTCAATATCTATCCCACGCGATAAAATATCTGTGGCTACAAGTATCTTTAATTTTTTATTTTTAAAATCAAGCAGCACTTGTTCACGTGCAGTTTGTTCCAGGCCTGAATGAATTTCATTTGCTGAAAACCCTGCGCGCCTTAATTCACCGGATAATTTTTTTACATTATTTATTTTGGAACAAAAAACAAGGATGCTTCCAAAGGTTTTTTCGCGGAGCAATATTTTTATTAATGGTATCTTTTGTGTTTCATAAATTACAAAAGCGGATTGCTGAATTTTTTCCGGCGGCCTGGAAATGGCAATATTGATTTCTTCCGGGTTGTGCAGGATT
>CAYXHX010000142.1:6404-6647 GCA_964464835.1 uncultured Chitinophagaceae bacterium
GAAAGCCCATATCGAGCATCCTGTCTGCTTCATCGAGGACTAAATATTTCAAGCCATCCAATTTTACATACCCCATCCCAAGATGTGCAAGCATGCGGCCCGGCGTACAAATTACAATATCTGCTCCGAGTGAAAGCGCTTTTTTTTCCTGGGTAAATAATGCGCCATCCCCACCACCATATACAGCAATAGCGCTGGTTGATGTGAAATATGCAAGCCCTTCTACTGCCTGGCTGATTTGTA
>CAYXHX010000143.1:0-6628 GCA_964464835.1 uncultured Chitinophagaceae bacterium
TTGTAAAATTATTCCCATCTGTATTTTTTACCTGCAACATATTCCCTGCAAATGATTTCATTTGATCAATGGTGATATCAACAATTTTTTTTCCTGTTTCTTTCAAAGAATCAACAACCCATTTTTTTTCTCCAGCATTTTGAATACAATCAGTGCATATCACTGCATATTTTTCACCTACATGCATCATCACATTGGTATGGTAAATTGCTTTCCCGTTTTTTAAGGATGCATCAAAATAGATGGGTTCATAATGATTACCTTTTGCAAATTGTATAAATAAATTTTTATTGGTTCGCGATGATATACACGCATACATCTTTTTATTTGCATGATCCATGATGATGCTGCCTGTTCCTTCCAGGAATTTCTGTTGGCTTTCATTTTCACTCAAATCCAAAAATGAATGTACAAAATAATTTTCTTTAAAAAATTGAATGATGGATTCACTCCTTTCGATGCGCCTGTTTGCAGCTTCCATCGGGAAAATGATGAGTTGGCCATCAGGCATTGTAGCAAGCCAATTATTTGGGAAAATGGCATCCGGCTTTACAGGCAATTCCGAATCCTGGAAAACGGTTACGTTTATTTTATGTTCCTTCAATTTATTGACAAATGCATCAAATTCTTTCACAGCATGCATTTGTAAATCATTTCCAGATGCTGAATTTTCTTTTTGTTGAAATTCATTTGATGCGGATGTTTCCGGGTTATACCCAAATGCAGCCGGGCGTACCATAAAAATTGCTGATGCAATACTCATAATTTTCCAGAAATAATTTGATCAATTGTTTTTGCCAGTTCCCTGTCTTTTTTTGTTACTACATCACCGGCATCATGCGTATTCAACGTGATTTCAACAGTGTTATAGGTATTTCTCCAGGAAGGATGATGATTCATTTTTTCAGCAGCAAGCGCTACGCGTGTCATGAATGCAAAGGCTTCCGAAAAATCATTGAATGTAAATTTTTGATACAAACTGTTCTTTTTTTCTTTCCACATACAATTTATTTTAAAGTAAATAATTATTCAAAAACCAGGTTGCCACGTGTTTTTATTTTTTCATTCGTAAGTTCAGCCACGTGTTGTACACTTGGAATTTCCTTGAGCGTAGCAATAAGGGCTTTAGCGTCTTCCGCTTTCAATTGCTCACCTTTCATTAACCATAAAAAATTAAAGTGCTTAAATTCAGGCAACAAATATTCTCCATCAAAATTACTTTGATAAATATAATGATTGAGTTGGCTATGTTGATTAAAAAAAGAATATACGGGGAAAAAATAATCTCTATTTTTTCTACGAATATGAATATCAATATTTTTATCGAGGCGAAAATCAAAGTTGAGCATATTATTCATCAACCAACAAAAGCGGTAGTTTTTTGAGGTTGTCACGATTCCCAATAAACGCACATCTTCAAAGAAGTCGTTGGTAAGCTCATCTATTTGCAAAGTCTCTTTCAATGAATGATAAATTTTTTTAAAATTCCAATTCAAAAACCTTTTCTTCGGTGCCGCGCAAGATGCGTAAAGATGTTTTATCACCTTTTTTAAAATGTTGTAAAGCGGTCATATAAGACATCACATCTACAAATTTATATTCACCCAATTGCAATAATACATCGCCGGCTTGGAGCCCGATTTTTTCCGCAGTTTTTCCTTTGCTTACACCATCAATTCGCATGCCTGTTCCGGTATATCCATAATCGGGAATTACGCCGAGTGTTACCGGTAGAGATACCTGGCGCATTTCCATATCCCGCGTTTTTGCAAAAGCAAGTTTGCCTTTCGAGTCAGTTGCTTCTATAAGTTTTACGATATAATCTATGATTTCTACTTCACCATGATAATTAATTTTATCCCAATCATCTGTGGCTTTATGATAATCAGGATGGCTGTTTGTAAAGAAAAATAATACGGGGATACTATCTCTGTAAAAACTTGCATGGTCGCTTGGGCCACTTCCACTACTGTCCAATTTGATGACAAGACTATTATCGGTTGTTGTAGAAAAAATATTTCCCCATACAGGCGATGTGCCATAGCCACCAATGGTAAGTTTGCGGGCAGTATCATACCGGCCGATCATATCCATATTGATCATATAGTTTGGCGTGATTTTCATACTTGGATGTTCCAACCAATATTTGGAACCAAATAAACCAAGTTCTTCGCCGGAAAAAGCCATGAATAAATAATTATTATTTTTTGCTTTCGAGTTTTGCAAAATGCGAGACAACTCAATAACGGCGGCAGTTCCGCTTGCATTATCATCTGCGCCATTGTGGATTTGTCCTTGCCCATCGAGGCTGTTATTATCTTCTCCATAACCAAGATGATCATAGTGACCTCCGATAATAATTGTTGTGGGTGCATTGTTATTGATAAAAGCAATAACATTTCTTGCCTTGCGTGAAACATGCTGCAAACCTGCTTCAACGTTGATAGCATAGGTAGAAGTGATGTCGCTAAAATATTTTTTCATGCCATCGTTAGTTACATAAATTACAGGGATACCGACAGAAGCAGATGTATCATTTTTATTATACAAAACATTGTCAGTGATGGATGTGGAATTATAAATGAATAGCGCAGTTGCTAATTTTTCTTTGGCAATATTGGCTTCATTTTTAATAGCATCAGAAATATTGAAATGCGGGTTTTGCGCATTGTCTTCGAGTACATATTTCAAATCAAAAAACCAGGGCTCCCCGCGTTCATTGAGGCTGGGGGAAATATTTCCTGATATAGCAGTGTTTGATGAAAAAGCAAGTGGGAAAAAATCTTTTTTCAATTCCATTGAATCGCCATTTACCACAAAATAATTTTTATGATCTGTCATTTGCTTTCCTTCATTAATGGAAAATTCCTGGATGTATGCATTTGTACCGGCACCTGGTACATTGTATTTTTCAAATTGATTGCTGATATATTCCATAGCGAGCACTTCGCCCTTTGTTCCGGTTCTTCTCCCTTCAAGTTCATCACCAGCGAGGTATTTTATATGTGCTTCAATATTGGCAAGCGTTATCTTATCTGCTTTTTCCTTTGCCTTTCTTTCTTTTTTGGATTGTGCCATTCCCAATACCGGGATCAATAAGAATAATATGAATACCTTTTTAAACATTATTTAAATTTTTTATTGAATGCAAAATTACTATTTGTAAAAGATGTTATGTTATTGAAGTGAAATATATTCCAACTTTCATTGCGAAATATACGAGTTGCCAATTTATTATTTTGTAAGGCTTTTGTAAAAAACAACAAGATGGGCAACTTTTATACCGAAATTAAACTTTGATACAAGTATAGATCCGCATGAAGGTTGTAAATTTGCCCGCTAATAATTTTACTTGCGATCAAAAAATATCCATATAGCGCTTGTGGGAAATCCAAACAGTGGGAAATCTTCATTGTTTAATGCACTTACAGGCCTGAATCAAAAGACCGGTAATTTCCCGGGCGTAACGGTTGATAAAAAAACCGGCCACTTCCATTTATCCGGTGATATGGAAGCTACTATTACAGATCTTCCGGGAACCTATAGCCTGTACCCCCGCCGCGAAGATGAATGGGTAGCTTATAAAGTGATGATGGAAGTGGATAAATCTACGCATGCCGATATTGTATTGCTTGTTGTAGACGCCAGTAATTTAAAACGGAATTTACTTTTTTGCAGCCAGGTAATTGATTTGAAAAGGCCTGTGATTATTGCATTAACAATGATGGATATTGCTCGCAAGAAAGGAATTGAAATAGATATTTCCGGAATTGAAAGAGAGATGGGCGTTCCTGTAGTGGTGGTCAATCCAAGAAAGACCAGGACGGTAGAACCGTTGAAGAAAATTATCGGGCAATTTAGCAAGCATTCATTTGTACCTGCCCCATTTGATTTTATTGAAATGAGGCCTTTTGATTTGCCGGCTATTAAAGAAGTTAAAAAAATATTTCCTTCTATCAGTGATTATGCAGCTCAGCACTATTTGATCAATCATGAAAATTTTCCCTTGCATGAAACAGAGCAGGAGTCTATTGAACAAATAGAAATAGATCATCATTTTAATCCAAGTAAAACACAGGCAGAAGAAATTGTGCAACGATATGCGCGTATTAAACAAATCATGCAACAAAATGTAGTGGAACCGGATCCACTGCAAAAAAAATTATTCACCGAAAAATTGGATAATTTATTCATGCATAAAATATGGGGATACTTGATTCTCCTCACTGTTTTATTTTTATTGTTTCAAAGTATATTCTGGCTTGCCCAATACCCCATGAATTTTATTGACTGGAGTTTTTCTCAATTGACCGGCTTTTTAAATGCCGTTTTACCTGTTGCATGGTGGAGTGATTTGTTGGTGAATGGAGTGATTGCGGGATTAAATGGGATCCTCGTATTTGTACCGCAGATCATGATTTTATTCGGCCTTATTACCATCCTGGAAGATACCGGATATATGGCGCGCATTAGTTTTTTGAGTGATAAACTCATGCGCAAAGTGGGGCTGAATGGAAAGAGTGTGATGCCCATGATCAGTGGTTTTGCTTGCGCTGTTCCTGCCATTATGAGTGCCAGGAATATTGAAAATAAAAAAGAACGGTTGTTGACTATTTTAGTAACTCCTTTAATGAGTTGCAGCGCACGTTTGCCGGTTTATACAATTCTAATTGCACTCGTGGTGCCCAATCATTTTTATTTGGGGTTTCTTAGTTTGCAGGGATTGGTGATGATGGCTTTATACTTATTGGGAACTGTATTGGCGTTGGTGGTGAGTTATATTTTAAAATGGGTTATTCATTTAAAAGAAAAGAGTTTTTTCATTCTTGAATTACCGGTTTATAGAGTTCCCCGCTGGAAAAATGTAGGCGTAACAATGGTGGCAAAGGCAAAAATATTTGTGGTAGATGCGGGTAAAATCATCATCATGATAAGTTTGTTATTATGGTTCCTGAGCAGCTATGGACCTTCTGAAAGAATGAATAGTATTGAAAAAAAATATGCAGCATTGGAGCAGCAAGCTACAACACCTGAAATGCAAGTGCACTTAGAAAAACAATTTAGCTCAGAAAAATTGCAAAACTCATATGCCGGAATTTTAGGTAAAGCTATTGAACCTGTTATTCGCCCGTTGGGATTCGATTGGAAGATTGGCATTGCATTGATTACTTCATTCGCTGCACGGGAAGTTTTTGTGGGAACGATGGCAACGATATATAGTGTAGAAGATAATAGCAATAGCACTTTACAAGAAAAAATGAGGAGCGCCGTACGGGAAGACGGCACTAAAGTATATACGCTTGCAACTGCTTTATCCCTAATGGTTTTTTATGTATTGGCAATGCAATGCATGAGTACACTTGCAGTAGTCAAGCGGGAATTAAAAAGTTGGAAATGGCCTGCATTTCAATTTATTTATATGACCGGGCTTGCCTATTTATTTAGTTTTATTGTATATAGGATTTTTTCTTAATAACTGCAATTGTTTTTATTCTTGTTTGTTAAAGCCGTCTTGGAATTTATTTTAACTATGGGGTTAATATTTCTTCCATGTTTATGCTAGATATTATAAATTTCATCATTACCATCCACTTATTTTACCATTCATCATTTTTGAAAATTGCTTCAATTATTTGTAAAATACTGTGAATCAATTATATATTTAAAAACATAGTATTGCCTCTTACAAGTTACTTAAAAAAACTAAGTACTATGTGATACATAGTATTGAATTTTTCTTTTATCTTTGCATTGTCAATGATTTTCTTTTTAAGAGAAAAAATATTGAACCGGATACAAATTATTAAAAACACATTTTACAGGCAAACGTAAAATTTAAAAAACCGGAATATGGATATTCAAAACACACAAAGCCAAATGCGAAAAGGAGTATTGGAATTTTGCATTTTATCTATCATCCGTCATGGAGAAGTATATCCCAGTGATATTGTAGAAAAAATGAAAGCAGCCAACCTCCACATTCTTGAAGGTACTTTGTACCCTCTACTCACCCGGCTTAAAAATGCAGGCCTGCTTACTTACCGCTGGGTGGAAAGTAATAGTGGCCCACCCAGGAAATATTTTCTGATGACTGAAACCGGCCTTGCATTTTATGCAGAATTGGAAAATACCTGGGAAGAATTGGCTGGCGCTGTAAAGACACTTACAGATATGTCACCGGAAAATATAGAAACAAAAACACCTAACCACAACCAATAAAACTTAGAAAAATGAAAAAGGTAATAAACATCAACTTCCAGGGCCGCGTGGTACCTATTGAAGAAACTGCTTATGACATCCTCAAACAATACATTGAAAGTTTGCAACAATATTTTTCTGCAGAGGAAGGAAGCGATGAGATCATCAATGATATTGAAGGCCGCATTGCAGAACTTTTTTCAGAAACTTTAAAGAAAGGCAGCACTTGTATCACAGATGATGATGTAGAAGCCATTATCAATAGTATGGGCCGCCCTGCTGATTTTGAAGCAGACGAAATAAACCTGCAATCCAAAGTTGAAAATGAACAACGTAAAAGCCAGTCTGAATCAACAAGAACTGGCAATGAACGGGAAAGTACGCCTCCCCCACTTTCTCATCGCCTTTATCGGGACGAAAACGACAAAGT